>NZ_BSND01000005.1:300000-600000 GCF_030159795.1 Methylophaga thalassica
CAAGTATTCGTTGAGTTTTTTAGTTAATTCTTCTTCTACCTCTGCCACCGTTTTATCTTTAGCGACAACTTCCCCTGCTAGTGGAAAGGTAATAACACCATCAGGTAAAACCGTTACTTGTTTTTGCAAAGATTCTTCATTCCATACAGAAATGTCTAAAACGTCTCCTGAATTTAACAAATAACGTTCGGCAGCAAATACGGATGAAGAAAACAGTGAAACGAAGACAATACAGAATAAAATGAAGCGTTTTGGCATGAGGAAAATCCTTATCTATAAATGACATTCAATTTTGATATTAACACTCTATTTTTCAAAAAAAAAGGGAGCTTTTGCTCCCTTTCAATTTGTGACAGTTAAGTTACTGTTAACTTAAATCTTAATTCTTATGCAGCAACTGCTGATTTTCTTCTAAGCCCCAAGAAACCTAATAAGGCAGGAGCAAACAAGAATAATGCTGCTGGTACTGGTACAGCAGATACTGACACATCGTATTTTAAGATGTTAGAGGCTGCATCAATAATATCTAAACCGTAGAAAACGTTCGCAGCTAAAAATGCAGTGAAACTAAAATCACCAGTGATAACAAAGGTTTGTGCACCTGGTAAGTAACTACCGTTAGGGCCGGTGATTTCTCCGAATTTTACTGTTGCGCCTGTTAAAGCTGTGAATGGATTGAAAGACCATTCAATTTTCACGTTGGTAGCTGTATCAGAGGTAAGATCAAATTGTGAATACCAGTTACCAACCTCACCTACAGTACCACCAGCGAGTACAGTACTGTTGTTATTTACATCAACAGATTGTGTTGCGCCACTTGATCCGATACCAGTAAGAGTTAATGTGGCGGCATTGACACCAACCGAAAACATGAGAGCTACTAAAAATAGCATCGCCTTTTTCATAATAAACTTCCTTATGCATAAGTTGAAAAAACAAGCAATGCAACCCAGCCATCTTTAAATTAAAGATCTGTGGCTTTCCGACCCCGCCTCACGACGAGTTTGGCTTTTGTTAAATTACCATATCCATAAGATATGATAATCACCTATCTGACTTTGTCAGATGAGTGAATGATATGGAGCATTGTCCACCCGTGTCTATTGTACCTTGGTACAATTTTGCTATTGGAATTTAAAATCAATTCGCTAATGAATATAAAAAAGGGAGCCTAAGCTCCCTTTTTTATCAAAAACATTGTTTTTATGCTGCAACAGCTGTTTTTCTACGCAGACCCAAAAAGCCTAATAAAGCAGGGGCAAACAAGAATAATGCGGCTGGAACAGGTACTGCAGATACTGAAACGTCATATTTAACTACGCCTGATGTCGCATCAATGATACTCAGGATGTAGCTAGTACCTGCTGTCAACATAGCTGTGAAGCTGAAGTCTTCAGTAATTGCATATGACACAGTGTCACCCAATGTAGCAAAAACTAATGTTGCACCTTTAATTGCAGGGTTAAATGACCATGCGATTACAACAGGTGTATCTGTGTCAGTAGTTAATGAGAACGCTGAACTCCAAGTACTTTTCTTAGAGACAGTACCACCAGCTAAAACAACTGAGCTGCCAGATAAATCAACACTTTGACTTGCGTTAGTTGAACCAGCTTCAGTCAGAGATAACGTCGCGGCGTTAACACTTACTGAAAACAATAAAGCTACGATAAATAGCATCGCTTTTTTCATAATAATTTCCTTATGCATAAGAATTCGAAAAAACAAGCAATGCAACCCAGCCATCTTTAAAATATAGCATTAAAGATCTGTGGCTTTCCGACCCCGCCTCACGACGAGTTTGGCTTTAATTACACAACATCAAACACGTCGACATTGTGTAAGACCAGATATGATCTTGCTACAAAGCCATCACCGTTGATGTCTATTGTTCTGATTGCTATTAAGATACTTATGATAACTAGTATTATCTAGTGTATATGCTTTACACCGATACCTTAACAGTATGTATATAATACTGTGTCTCAAGGTAAGTAACAAGTATATTTAGTAAGTAACATTACTAATTAAAACTAAACGGGCAATTAATAGGCATTTTTACCGACAAACCCTTTGAACAGCGTTAAAAAAATAATCTCAAGATCTAGTAATAGCGACCAGTTCTGAATATATTTGAGATCATAATGCACACGTCCCTGCATTTTATCCAATGTATCTGTTTCACCTCTAAAACCATTTATTTGTGCTAGTCCGGTAATGCCCGGCTTAACTTTATGCCTCAGCATATATCCCTGAATCTGTGCGCGATATTGCTCATTATGCGCTACAGCGTGTGGCCGTGGTCCAACGATGGACATCGACCCACCCAGAGAGTTAAAAAATTGTGGAAGCTCGTCAAGTGAGGTTCTACGCAGGAAACCACCAAAAGGCGTAATTCGGCTGTCATTCTTCTGAGCTTGCGTGACTTTTTCACCATCTTCCGTGACAGTCATTGTACGGAATTTCCATACTTTAATTTTTTCACCATCCACACCATAACGGGTCTGTTTGAAAAATACAGGTCCTTTAGATGTGAACTTCACCCCAGCTGCAATAATCAACATGGGTATAGCGATAATCATCAGAATAATGGAGCTGAGGATAATATCCTCTAATCGTTTCAATATACTATCGATACCAGCAAAGGGCGTTTCATAAACTGAAATAGCCGTAATGCCCTGATAATCCACCCAACGTGAATTAAGAAGATTGAACGTGAACAAGTCTGGTACTAAGTATACTGAGGCGGTGCTGTCTGCCAATAGCTCGGTTATATGCCGTATTCTATGCTCTGCTGACATAGCAAGAGTGATATACACCGTATCCACTTTACCTGCTTTACAGTCCTCAATCAGCTGATTGAAATCACCCACGTTTTTGTTGGTGACGACTAAGTTAGGTTCCGTTTCGACACGTTTTTGTGAGCGGTCATCGTAATAACCTACCAGCCTGAATCCTGACCAGTCCATTTCATTAAATGCACGCTCCAGACGTTTTCCCAAAGTTGTTTCACCAACGATAGCAACGTTTCTGGTGTTGACTCCGCGAGCCCGGAGAATTGCCAACGATGTTCTCACAATGGCATGCCAGGAAATTAATTCAATTGGCGTCAATAAAAACCATAAAAAAACAAAGCTATCCAGATAACTACCAGAGTGAATGAAAAAGATATCAATCATTACCAGAATGAAAACACTGGTAAACCATGAAAACATAACTGCCGAAACTTCTTCTCTCAATGCAGTGCCTCGCCATGAACGATAAGCATCTTGAGATTCGGCAAAAAAGTTAAACAATAGAATAGCGAATAAGAGACTCCATATATAAAGGACATCCCATCCCGCCTTAAAAATATCAAATAAGGCTAAAAAGGTAAGCAGGATAATGCCACTATCAATCAGGCGTGATATCGCATTAATTTTTGCATCATACTGTCTTATCCTGCCTTGAGCCATTTGTTCCTTTTTACCTTATTAGTATTTATTGATATTAAGTAACATCTATACCTTAAGTATAAATGATGCGGGATTAATTCGCTTCGCTCTTATAATAGCTTTCAAGAACAGAGATTAATTTAGGCAACTCATCTTCTTTCAAGCAGTTAATACCTGCAGCAGCTTTTCTACCTCCCCCAGTGTCAAATTGACCTGCAATATAATCAGCTCCTTCTTGACGTATTTTGGGTGCTCTTATGCTTACCACATAAGCAGATGAATCAGGTATTTCAGTGAGAATTAAATGTGCTCGCGAGGGATACTGATTGCTTAAATAATTACTATAGGTACCACTAATACGTCTTGCCCATTTATCATCAGGTAGTGTGATGACTCCCACCGTCTCATTTTCATAGCTGAGCTTTTGTTGTTTGGCCTGTGCCAAATCAGAGTTGTAGCCTGAGTTCAGAGTTTCAATTATCTCAGCATTGTCATCAATAAAATCTAGTGGTGAGTGGTAGTTAACACAACATCTATACAACTCATCAGGTGCGAAAAATAAATCATCAATACTGGCACCATAGCCATTGTAATTAATATGCTGCCCCAGGGTTTTGAGTTTGATTATGTTACTTTCATCAAGCTGAATTTTATTTGCATAATCTTCAGCAACTTTGGCAAGATTGTCACCAAAAGCCGCTGTTATTGCCCATAGTTCATAGGCATTGTTTAGGTACTCATTGATTATCAACGCTGTGCATTTGTTGGGATGCATATCAATCAGTGCCTCTAAGCGAGGATGACTGATTTGATCTCCTGGGTTGTGATGATCGGCATAAAACACATCAACATCATGTGATAGCAGATTTAGCAGTGCATCATGATTTTTCTGCATTGAGATATCTAACACTGTTACTTGAGAGGCTTTTTCTACATCGACCCTACTCAGTAATTTTATATCGCGTTTAACTCCTGTGATTAGTTCAGACCGAATTGGATTAGCTAGTCTCAATTGAACTAACGCACAAATACCGTCAGCATCGCCGTTAAAAACATCAAAATTTGTCATTAGATTTAAATAATCTCGTTTTGTTTTAAGTAGGAAATAACTCTATCAACACACTCATTTACATTAAGTTCAGCTGTATTCAGTGCTATTTCAGGATGATGTGGCACTTCGTAATCGGAATCAATTCCTGTAAAATTTTTTATCTGTCCACTTCTGGCTTTTTTGTAGAGACCTTTAGGATCACGTTTTTCACACGTGCTGAGAGGAGTAGATATATAAACCTCAACAAACTCTTTTTCTTCAACAAGGTCACGAACCAATTGCCTATCGCTGCGAAACGGTGAGATAAAAGCACTCATGACAATCAGGCCAGCATCAGCAAATAGCTTAGCCATTTCCCCAATTCGTCTAATATTCTCAACACGATCGGCATCAGAAAATCCCAGATCCTTATTCAGACCATGTCTGACATTATCACCATCAAGTAAATAAGTGTGATGTCCCAGCTCAAATAGCTTTTGTTCTACAGCATCTGCAACCGTGGATTTACCAGCACCACTTAGGCCTGTAAACCATAAAATACAGGGCTTTTGTTTTTTTTGTTTTGATCGATCTAACTTTTCTAGCTTGTGTTTATGCCAAACAATATTTTCCATAACGAAAAATTCCTTCTCTAAGTAAGTAATATATTGAGATAGATATTACCGACTTCACTAATTATTCCTAGCCCCTTGATGTAAAATTTATTATTTCGTTGTTTTTACTAAAGTCCATAGGCAAAAAAAAAGCCTGACATTAGTCAGGCTCTTTAATTTGGTACCGACGGCCGGAGTCGAACCGGCACACCCGAAGGCACTACCCCCTCAAGATAGCGTGTCTACCAATTCCACCACGTCGGCAAGGGTAATCAAGGTTGCGTATTCTACGGTAATTCCGGCAAATCTGCAGGTGTTTTATCGACTTTTTGTTCTGTTGTTGGCACAGACTCAGTCACACTTTGTGCTTTCCCTGGTGTATCCACAGAAAAATAAGCTAGTGTCAGACTTGTGATGAAAAAGATAGTCGCTAAGATCGCACTTGCACGGCTTAAAAATGAAGCTGAACCCTGACTGCCGAACAGACTACCTGAGGCACCACCACCGCCACCACCAAATGCAGCACCTGCATCAGCGCCTTTGCCGTGCTGAATCAGAACAAATCCAATCAGTAAAAGACAGGCAATAATATGAACTGTGAGAATAATCGCGTGCATGTGTTGTTAACCTAATTTTAAAACTGCGGCCTGACATATTTTAACAAATTCATCGGCGTCGAGTGATCCGCCGCCGATAAGTCCACCATCAATATCAGGTTGTAGAAACAATGGCGCAGCATTATTACCTTTTATGCTGCCTCCGTAAAGTATTCTTATATTTTTTGCTATCTCTTTATCGTGTTTGGCTACACGTTGACGCATAAAGCTATGTACGTCTTGCGCCCATTCTGGCGTGGCTGAGCGGCCTGTGCCGATAGCCCATACCGGTTCATATGCTAAAACCGTATGAGCGAGCCCTTCAACGCCCTGATGCGCAATAACAGTATCGAGTAATCGCAACACGACTTCTTCGGTACGACCAACAGCATGTTCGTCAGGGCTTTCCCCAATACAGATAATTGGTGTGATACCTGCTCTAACTGCCATTTCATATTTTTCAGCGATAATGCGATCAAGTAGACATTGATCTAGGTCTAACTCGGCATATAAACAACGTCTTTCTGAGTGGCCTATTAATACATATTTGCAGCCAAAATCGACCAGCATACTCGCCGAAATTTCGCCCGTGTAAGCCCCTTTCTCAAACTGAGACAGGTTCTGCGTCCCCCAAGCTAAACCTGTACCTGTAAGGGCAGATTGTACTTGTTGCAGATAAACAGAAGGCGGAAATAACGCAACTTCAATATCTGAAAAAGTATCGGCTTTAGAGAGTATGCCTTCAAGTAGTGCTTTATTACTCTCACTAGAGCCGTTCATTTTCCAGTTACCAGCGACTAGTGGTTTACGCACTTAACACTCTCTTTCAATATAAAATGAAACATCAGACTACATACCCACTATGGATAAAGCAATGTATGAAATAGTTCTGGCTAAGCAATTATCAGAATAAGTTGAGGCTCTTATCAAAACATCTCATTTAATTTTTCAGCTCCTGCTCTATTACAGAGGCTAGTTCCTCGGCCAGTTGTTTGGTTAATGTCGCATCAATACCTTCGACCATGACACGGATAACCGGTTCAGTTCCTGAGGCTCTGAGTAATACCCGTCCCTCATCACCCAGTCTTTTCTCTACCGATGCAATGGCTTGGTTAATCTCAGCATTTTTATTCAGATCAATCATTTTATTGACTCTGACATTAATCAAATGTTGAGGATATTTTGTTACGACAGATCGTAACTCATGCAGACTGTTGTTAGTTTGCTGTATTTCTGCAACCACTTGCAGTGCTGCAACGATGCCATCACCTGTTGATGTCTTGTCCAGACAAATGATATGACCAGATGCTTCCCCCCCCAGTAAACCACCGACCTGTTGCAGTTTTTCCATGACATAACGATCACCGACTTTTGCCCGGTGAAGTGACATATCAAATTTCGCCAGCGCATGTTCTAAGCCTAGGTTTGACATTTGGGTGCCAACAACATCAGGCATACTTGCGCCAATACGTTGTCTTGCTCTGGCGATGATAAATAATAGTTCATCACCATCGACGATTTCCCCGCGATGATCAACCATGATGATACGGTCACCATCACCATCTAATGCAAGGCCCAGATCGGCTTTATTCTCAAGTACAGCTTGTTGTAGAAGTCGCGGTTCAGTCGAGCCACAGTTTAGATTGATGTTAAAACCATCAGGTTCAGCACCCATAACAATAACTTGAGCACCCAACTCTTTAAAGACATCCGGGGCAACGTGATAGGTAGCGCCGTGCGCGCAATCAACAACGATTTTCAGCCCACTTAAATCAATGCCGGTTGGTATTGTACTTTTACAAAACTCAATATAACGCCCTGCGGCATCACCAATACGATGTGCTTTACCCAATCGGGTTGAATCGACCGTTTTTAATGGTTGTTCCAGCATCGCCTCGATTTCCAGTTCTATTTCATCAGGTAATTTTGTCCCCTGCGCCGAAAAAAACTTAATTCCATTATCATGATAAGGATTATGTGAAGCACTTATAACTATGCCAGCTTGAGCATGAAAAGTACGAGTTAGATAAGCGACTGCCGGAGTGGGCATGGGCCCTAATAAATAGATATCAACGCCTGCGGCAGATAAACCAGCCTGTAAGGCAGACTCAAACATATAGCCCGAAATACGGGTATCTTTACCAATGATGACTCTGCTGTTACGTTCTTTCGCCAGGACTCTGCCAACCGCCCAGCCGAGTTTTAATACAAAGTCCGGCGTGACGGCACCGTCACCAACACGACCACGAATGCCGTCTGTTCCAAAATAACGTCTTTGTTTAGTCAAAATCTTCTACCTGCATAACTGCCTGACTTAATTTTACGGCTTGATGTGTCTCTTTAACATCATGAGTTCTGATAAGCTTTGCACCCAACCATGTTGCGATTGAAGCGAGCGATAAGCTGCCAGCTAATCGTTCATCCACACTGACTTTTAACATATCACCAATAATAGACTTACGTGAAACACCAACTAAAACCGGATAAGGTAAATCCGTCAGAGTGGATAAATGTTTCATCAGCCTTAGATTATGGCGGGCACGTTTACCGAAGCCAAAACCGGGATCAAGCATGATCTGTTCAGCTTTAATACCTGCTTTTAGACAGGTATCTACGCGTTCCAACAAGAACGCTTTCACTTCAGCAACCACATCACTGTAATGAGGTTCATGTTGCATGGTTTGAGGTGTGCCTTGCATATGCATTAGACAGACTGGAACATTTAGCTCAACAGCGGCTGCCAATGCACCTTCAGTTCGTAGAGCATTCACATCATTGATGAGCCCAGCACCGGCCTTCACCGCTGCTCTCATAACTCCAGGCTTCATGGTATCGATAGAGATAGGAATATCGAATTCTGCACTTATCATTTCTATGACGGGTGCAACACGTTCGATTTCTTGTTGCTCCGCAACGATGTCTGAACCAGGTCGTGTAGATTCACCACCGATATCTAAAATATCTGCGCCTTCGGCGATAAGCTTTTCAGCTTGTTTGAGGGCTGCATCATGATTAAGAAATTTGCCACCATCTGAAAATGAATCAGGAGTGACATTTACGATGCCCATAATACGAGGAACGGACAAGTCCAAGGACTTGCCCGCACAATCAAAAATCACGTAATTACTTCCTGGTTTTTAATGCAGCTGATCAGCTGGTTTGCCAGAAGGTGTTTCTGAAGAATCAGATTCTGTATCACCAGATGGTGGTGTAGACGAACGATCAGTCCAGTCTTTTGGTTCACCCGGTTCACGCCCTTCCATAATAGCATCAATCTGATCACTATCAATGGTTTCATATTTCATTAATAGTTTAGCCATGGTGTGCAATTTATCCATATTATCAATCAGCAATTGTTTTGCCCGATCATAGTTACGGTTGATAACACGTCTTACATCTTCATCGATCTGTTTCGCTGTCAGATCAGACACCGCTTTATGCTGAGTCACACTACGGCCCAAGAAAACTTCGCCTTCATCTTCACCATAAGACAATGGTCCCATGTTGTCGGAAAGCCCCCATTTAGTGACCATATTATGAGCAAGTTCAGTAGCACGTTGGATATCATTAGACGCACCGGTAGTCACCGCTTCCTGACCAAAGATAAGCTCTTCCGCTAAACGACCTCCATATAAACTTGAAATTTGGCTTTCTAAGGTCTGTTTACTGTAACTGTATTTATCTTCTGTCGGCAAGAACATCGTCACACCCAATGCTCTACCCCTTGGAATAATACTGACTTTATAGACAGGATCATGCCCCGGTACTAAACGACCAATGATGGCATGACCAGCCTCATGGTAAGCCGTTAACTCTTTCTCTTTTTCATTCATCACCATGGAGCGGCGTTCTGCCCCCATCATGATTTTATCTTTTGCCAATTCGAGTTGTTCCATGCCAACCAGACGTTTATTGCCGCGAGCAGCGAATAATGCCGCTTCATTAACCAGGTTAGCTAAATCAGCACCAGAAAAGCCTGGTGTACCACGAGCAATCACTCTTGCATCGACATCATCAGCGGCTGGTACTTTACGCAAATGTACATTGAGGATCTGTTCACGACCACGAATGTCAGGCAGCGGTACCACGACCTGACGGTCAAAACGGCCTGGACGTAATAATGCTGGATCAAGTACGTCAGGACGGTTAGTTGCCGCGATAACGATCACACCTTCATTACCTTCAAAACCATCCATTTCTACTAATAGTTGGTTAAGTGTTTGCTCACGTTCATCGTTACCACCGCCCATACCGGCGCCACGGTGACGACCTACAGCATCAATTTCGTCAATAAAAATGATACATGGTGCATGCTTTTTCGCTTGTTCAAACATATCACGAACACGCGACGCACCCACACCAACAAACATTTCAACGAAGTCAGAACCAGAAATAGAGAAAAACGGTACTTTAGCTTCACCTGCAATTGCTTTAGCCAGTAAGGTTTTACCTGTACCTGGTGAGCCGGCCATCAAAATACCGCGAGGGATACGACCACCCAGTTTCTGGAACTTGCTTGGATCGCGCAGGAAATCAACCAGTTCAGCCACTTCTTCTTTGGCTTCTTCTACACCAGCGACATCTTTGAAGGTGACTTTAACTTGATCTTCGTTAAGCATGCGCGCTTTGCTTTTACCAAATGACATGGGGTTTTTACCGCCGCCACCTTGCATTTGTCGCATAAAGAAAATCCAGACACCAATCAGTAGAAGCATTGGGAACCATGAGATAAAGATTTGCATCAGTAAGCTGGTTTTTTCTGCTGGTTCCGCTTTGATGGTGACGCCATTATCTAATAAATCACCAATCAAACCGGGATCGTAATCAGGACTATATGTCGTGAATTTACTACCGTCTGTCAGTTCACCTGAAATGGTTCTGCCCTGAATATCAACTCTGGCTACAGCCCCGTTTTTCACGTTGCTGATAAAGCTAGAATAATCCATGCTGCCTGAATCATTACTTTGTGGACCAAAATTATTAAAAACAGACATCAGCACAACGGCGATGACTACCCACAAAACAATATTTTTCATCATGTCATTCAATGTAAGGTACCTCTGGTTACCATTAAATGTTATTTGAGACCACGCCCCAACAAATAAACTTCACGACTTCTCGCTCGAGAAGCCCCCGGCTTACGGGTAACAACTTTCGTGAAATTGTCTCTCATTTCTTTCAAAAAAGCTTCGAATCCTTCGCCTTGAAACACTTTGACAAGAAAGCAACCGCTTTTACTTAAATTATTCAATGCAAAATCTAAAGCCAACTCGACCAAGTACATACTTGAAGGCTGATCTATCGACCCTACACCTGTCATATTGGGGGCCATATCCGATAATACAAGGTCTATTTGCCGACCATCCAATACTTTATTCAATTCATCTAGTACATCGTCTTCACGGAAGTCACCTTGAATAAAATGTACTCCAGTCAAAGGGGTCATTTCTAATATATCTAATGCGATGACTTTACCACTATCGCCAACCTTAGCTAAGGCATAGTCGGACCAACCGCCAGGTGCTGAGCCAAGGTCAACGACACTCATACCAGGACGAATGAGTTTATCTTTATTATCAATTTCTTTTAATTTGAAAGTCGCACGTGAACGATGGCCTTCTTTCTGAGCCTGTTTGACATACTGATCATCAAAATGTTCTTTTAACCAGCTTTGACTTGATTTACTTCTAGCCATATCAGGATGTTTGCTCTGCTTCTGCGCGCTTGTCTGAAGTTAATACTAACATCAAACCAAGTAAGCTCATTAACATATATATACTCTCACTTAGTTTATGCAGCGTATTAAACCGTTCAGTTAAAACAGGATCTGCACGCCAGTCTAATAATTTTATCGATGCCATATCAGGCTGAATAAAAAGCAGAAAGACAACACTCATTATTAACATGGCTAAAATAAGCCAGCTTCGCCAATAGCGATGAAATGTGGTGACACCAAAAACAAATAACCGGCTTATCAACAAAATACAGGCACTTATAAGGCTTAGAATATTGACGGCATAAAACAATTTGCCGGCGTAATCACCGGCAATTGTTAGTTCTAAATTCGCAAAGGCCATTGGTACAGCTAAATATCCTATCGACCATAATGAACCAATCCAAAGGGTCAAAAGCAATCGTTCACCTGAATAGCCAGACAGCATTCTACGCCTCGTAGCCTATATCAATAATTTCATATTCGATATTACCGCCTGGCGCTTGCACTGTTGCTACATCATCAATTTCTTTACCAATCAGTGCACGTGCAATAGGCGAAGATACAGAAATACGATTTAATTTAATATCAGATTCATAGTCACCTACGATCTGATATTTCACTTCCTGATCAGTATCTATATTTAATAAGGTTACTGTCACCCCGAATACCACGCGGCCTTCTTTAGGCAAAGTAGCCGGGTCGATTATCTGAGCATTAGACAATACCGACTCCAATTCCTGAATACGACCTTCGATAAAACTTTGCTGCTCTTTTGCTGCGTGGTACTCCGCATTTTCTTTTAAATCACCATGTGCGCGGGCTTCTGAAATAGCCGCAACCACTTCAGGCCTTGCCACCATCTTCAGGTGTTTTAATTCTTCTTTAAGTGCTTCAGCACCACGTGAAGTAATTGGTACAGCCATTAATTTAACTCTCCATGCAAAGATTGCAGCCTGTTTACTGAGCCAATATCTTCGCTATTTAATGCTTGAACAGTGGCTCTAGCAGCTGCCAATGTTGTCGTATAGTTGACTTGATGCTGCAGTGCTGCACGACGAATTTCTCTTGAATCGGCAACAGATTGGCGACCTTCGGTCGTATTCACAATCAAGTCAATTTCATCATTTTTAATCATATCGACGATATGAGGTTGACCTTCCGCGACTTTGTTCACAGGCTCACAATTCACACCCGCTTCTTCTAATACACGCTGTGTGCCTCGTGTAGCGAGCAATGCAAAACCAAGTGAGGACAGGTCTTTCGCAATTTGTATAACAGCTACCTTATCAGCCTCACGCACACTGATAAAGGCTTTGCCTCCAGTAGGCAGTACAACTGAAGCGGCTAACTGTGATTTTGCAAAAGCTTCACCAAATGTTCTGCCGACCCCCATGACTTCACCCGTCGATTTCATTTCAGGGCCAAGAATAGGATCAACGCCTTGGAATTTAATGAATGGGAATACCGCTTCTTTAACAGAGTAATAAGAAGGAATGACCTCTTTCGTTACGCCTTGGTCCACTAGTGAACGACCCGCCATAGCTCTCGCAGCAATCTTAGCTAACGGCACACCAATGGATTTCGACACATAAGGCACCGTACGTGACGCACGTGGATTGACTTCAAGAATATAGATTTGCTCACCCTTGATGGCAAACTGCGTATTCATTAAACCTTTTACGCCGAGCTCTAACGCCATTTGACGTACTTGCTCACGCAACTGGTCCTGTGTTGCCTGACTCAGGCTATATGGAGGTAAAGCACAAGCAGAGTCACCAGAGTGAACACCAGCTTGTTCAATGTGTTCCATAATGCCGCCAATCAGTACATCTTTACCATCGCAGATAGCATCAACATCGACTTCAATAGCATCATCAAGGAAACGGTCTAATAAAACGGGCGATTCATTCGATACTTTCACCGCATTCAGCATATAACGTTGTAATTCTTCTTCGTTATAAACGATTTCCATCGCGCGTCCACCCAATACATACGAGGGACGTACCACTAAGGGATAACCAATTTCCGATGCTAATGCGACAGCGGTATCAACAGAATGGGCCAGTCTATTTGGTGGTTGTAACAAGTTCAGTTTCTCAACCATTTGCTGGAAACGTTCACGGTCTTCTGCGTGATCAATCGCATCTGGTGATGTTCCGATAATAGGAACACCCGCAGCTTCTAGTGCACGCGCCAGTTTTAATGGTGTTTGACCACCGAACTGTACGATGACCCCTTTCGGTTTTTCCAGTTCGACGATTTCTAATACATCTTCCAATGTTAATGATTCGAAATACAAACGATCTGAGGTGTCGTAATCGGTTGAAACCGTTTCAGGGTTACAGTTAACCATGATGGTTTCATAACCGTCTTCACGTAAGGCCAATGCCGCATGAACACAGCAATAGTCAAACTCAATACCCTGACCGATACGGTTAGGACCACCACCCAGAATCATAATCTTGTCACGATCACTTGGGTTGGCTTCACATTCCATATCGTAAGTTGAATACATATACGCCGTGCCAGTTGCAAACTCAGCACCACAGGTATCAACGCGTTTATAGACCGGACGTACTTGCATCGCCTGACGATACTCACGGATCTGTTTTTCTGTTTTTTGTAACAGTTTAGCCAATCGTGAATCAGAGAAACCTTTGCGTTTTAAGGCATACATTTCCTGCTGATCGATATCGTTAAGCGAGCATTCTTTAAGTTGATTTTCTAATGTCACCAACTCTTCAATTTGAATCAAGAACCATGGGTCTATATGAGTCAGCTTTTGAATTTCATCAAAACTGAAACCATAACGGAAGGCATCTGCTACGTACCATAAACGATCTGAGCCCGGTAAACTCAGCTCACGGCGTAATGTTTCTGCTATGTTTTCTTCGCTAAGATCAATAACTTCTGTCAGGCCATCGCGATCGATTTCCAATCCACGTAAGGCTTTTTGTAATGATTCCTGGAAGTTACGTCCAATAGCCATCACCTCACCGACAGACTTCATCTGCGTACTTAGACGGTTATCAGCCTGTGGGAATTTTTCAAACGTAAAACGCGGTACTTTTGTCACCACGTAATCGATTGTTGGCTCAAACGAAGCCGGTGTCGCGTTACCGGTAATTTCGTTTTGCAATTCGTCTAGTGTATAGCCTACTGCCAGTTTTGCAGCGACTTTCGCGATAGGGAAACCTGTTGCTTTAGAGGCCAGGGCTGAAGAACGCGAGACACGTGGATTCATCTCAATGATAATCAGACGGCCTGTTTCTGGATTAACAGCAAACTGTACGTTTGAACCACCGGTATCCACACCAATTTCACGCAATACTGCCAGAGAGGCATTACGCATGATTTGATATTCTTTATCTGTCAGGGTTTGAGCTGGGGCAACGGTGATTGAATCACCTGTGTGTACGCCCATAGGATCCAGATTTTCAATGGAACAGATAATGATGGCGTTATCTTTACGGTCACGCACCACTTCCATTTCATACTCTTTCCAGCCTATGATTGACTCTTCAATCAGTAATTCAGAAGTTGGGCTGAGGTATAAACCTCGCTGACAGATTTCAATAAAATCCTGCTTGTTATAAGCGATACCACCGCCACTACCGCCCATCGTAAAAGAAGGACGGATAATCACTGGGAAACCAAATTTTTCTTGAACCTGTAAGGCTTCGTCCAGCGTGTGTGCAATATCAGATTGTGGCATATCCAGACCGATTTTACGCATAGCCTCACGGAATAAGTCACGGTCTTCAGCTTTGTTAATAGCTTCACTATCAGCACCGATCATTTCGACACCGAATTGTTCTAAAATACCGTGTTTTTCCAGATCCAGTGCACAGTTAAGCGCTGTCTGTCCGCCCATAGTAGGCAAAATGGCATCTGGACGTTCTGCTTCAATGACTTTGCTTACAGCTTGCCAGGTAACCGGTTCGATGTAAGTGGCATCTGCCATATTAGGGTCAGTCATGATCGTGGCTGGATTCGAGTTCACCAGAATGACACGATAACCTTCTTCTCGCAGCGCTTTACACGCTTGTGCACCAGAATAATCGAATTCACAGGCTTGACCGATAACAATCGGTCCTGCACCCAGAATCAGAATACTTTGAATATCAGTACGTTTAGCCATCGTGTGTTATTTACCCGTTGCTTGTTCAAGTAGATCGATGAAGTGATCAAAAAGTGGAGCTGCGTCTTGCGGACCAGGACTTGCTTCAGGATGTCCCTGGAAACTAAATGCTGGCTTGCTGACGTGGTGGATACCTTGCAAGGTGCCATCGAATAATGATCTGTGCGTTGCTGTCAATGTGTCTGGCAGTGTTTCTTCATCTACGGCAAAGCCATGATTCTGGCTGGTAATCATAACCAATCCCGCCAGCAGTTCTTGCACAGGATGGTTAGCACCATGATGACCAAACTTCATTTTGACTGTTTTGGCGCCACAGGCGAGACCTAACAATTGGTGACCAAGGCAGATACCGAAGGTCGGGATATCTTTTTCCAGCAACGTTTGAATCGCACTTATCGCATAATCACAGGGTTCAGGATCACCAGGACCATTTGATAGGAATACCCCATCCGGATTGAGGGCTAAAACTTCTTCAACAGGGGTTTGTGCCGGCACGACAGTCA
The DNA here is from genome assembly GCF_030159795.1 of Methylophaga thalassica. NCBI lineage: Bacteria > Pseudomonadati > Pseudomonadota > Gammaproteobacteria > Thiotrichales > Piscirickettsiaceae > Methylophaga > Methylophaga thalassica. Next base: position 316,035 of record NZ_BSND01000005.1, read on the forward strand.
GCTTGCAACCGCGCTCAACCAACATTCTGAGAATGTTTTTCTTGGCACCATAGTCATAAGCCACCACATGATATTTCGGTTCAGCCGCTTTAGACTGACCATCAATATGCCAGCAGGCCTCATCCCAGACATAAGATGCTTTTGTGCTGACTTCTTTGGCAAGATCCAGCCCTTTTAAACCTTGAAAGCCTTTTGCAGCAGCGATAGCCGCTTCAATGTCAATGTTATCACCTGCGACGATGCAGCCTTTCATTGCCCCTTTTTCACGAATCAAACGTGTTAGTGAGCGTGTATCAATACCTGCCAAGCCGACGATATTGTGTTTGACTAGGTAAGCATCCAATGCTTGTTCACTTCTCCAGCTGCTTACAACAGGAGACAGTTCTCGAATAATAAGTCCACTTGCGTAAACGTTGTCAGATTCTTCATCCTCATCATTAACACCGGTATTTCCGATATGAGGATAGGTTAATGTGACTATTTGTCGACAATAAGAAGGATCGGTCAGGATTTCCTGATAGCCAGTCATTGACGTGTTAAAAACAACTTCACCGACTGACTGGCCAATGGCTCCAATCGATTCGCCGTGATAAACCGTGCCGTCTTCAAGAGCAAGTAACGCACTCGTTCGCAAGGGAAACCTCCACCAGATAAAAATAATGGGGCAAACATGACGTTCTCCCCAGACAAAATCTTTGCAATTTTATCGCAAAACAGCCGGTCGAGTCCACGCTAAAAACGATTATCCTTCAGCGTTGGCGATAACTGTTTCAATTTCCTGAAGTGTATCTAGGATTCTATATATAAAGTTCCGGTCTGCGATGTGTGTGTAGCGGCATATTTGACCGAACCTGACGCAGATACTCAATATCCATTCGACTCAGGGTGAGGCCGACTCTTTCAGGTGCACAGCACAGGATACTTCCCCAGGGATCAATAATGACGCTACTACCATATGAAATGCGATCACCATAATGCTTCCCCCACTGATTCGGCGCAACAATATAGACCTGATTTTCGATAGCCCTTGCAATTAACAGCGGTAACCAGTGATGTTTACCTGTGTGGAGAAAAAATGCCGCCGGAACAAAAATAATTTCAGCGCCTTTGTCTGACAGTGATCGAAACAAGTCCGGAAAACGTAAGTCATAACAAATGCTAAATCCCAGCCGACCCAGCTCATGATCAATCACCACTGTTTTACTACCCGGCTTTATCCCGGCTGATTCCATATACCCCAGTGGAACGGCGTCACACATATGAATTTTCTGATAGCGAGCTTTTTCAGTGCCATCGCGGTCAATGAAGATAGACGTATTGAACAACCTTCCACTGTTTTCATCAGTGATTTCATACACACTGCCCAGCAAGAGGGCACAATTACTCTGTTTGGCAAGCTGGCTAAAGCGAGGCAGGATATCCGTTTCCAGTTTCTCGGCCACATCATGCTTCGCTGAATGGTCATTACCGACATAGAGAAAGGTTTCAGGAAAGGCTAAAAGATTGAGCTTTCGCTCAGCGGCTTCTGCAATCATATACTCAGAAAAAGCCAGATTATCTTCATAGCTTTCGGACGAATTCATCTGCACGATGCCTACATCAATTACCATCACATCACCTTATCTTTAATGCGGTTAATCCCCTGTAGCGAAAATATAACAAAAATACGCTCTACACAAACTCATGCCAGACACATTAGAAAATCACTGGTGACATTAGCATTGCTTGGGTATATTGGAGTGTTTAATGTGTAATCAATGAGGTCAGCCATGACACAATCAATAATCAATAGTGGTTTCCCTAACCAACGCCCAAGAAGAATGCGTAAAGATGATTTTTCTCGACGTTTAATGCGGGAAAATGTGCTGACTGTTAATGATTTAATCTATCCTTGTTTTGTTCTGGAAGGTTCAAATCAGCGTGAAGAAGTGAAATCGATGCCTGGCGTGGATAGGCTTAGTATTGATCTTCTTCTGAAAGAAGCCGAAACCATTCATACGCTTGGTGTGCCAGTGATGGCCTTATTCCCTGTAACACCTAGTGAGAAAAAAACAGAAGATGCACGTGAAGCCTATAATCCCGACGGCCTTGTTCAACAAGCCGTTCGTGCATTACGAAAAGAATTCCCTGAGCTGGGCATTATGACCGATGTCGCGTTAGACCCTTTCACAACTCATGGCCAGGATGGTTTACTCGATGATGATGGTTATATCGTGAATGATCAGACTGTTGATGTGCTGATTAAACAAGCCCTGTCTCATGCCGAAGCTGGTGCTCAAATTGTCGCACCTTCCGATATGATGGATGGCAGAATTGGCGCCATTCGCGATGCACTGGAATTCAACAGTCACATTCATACGCGCATCATGGCTTACTCAGCCAAATATGCTTCCAGCTTTTATGGACCATTTCGTGATGCCGTAGGCAGCTCAGGTAATTTAGGCAGTGGTAACAAATTTACCTACCAGATGGATCCGGCCAACAGTGATGAAGCCTTGCATGAAGTCGCATTAGATATTCAGGAAGGGGCTGATATGGTGATGGTCAAACCAGGAATGCCCTATCTTGACGTTTTATACCGTGTCAAAGAGACCTTTAAAAAGCCGACCTATGTTTATCAGGTCAGCGGTGAATACGCCATGTTAAAAGCGGCGATTCAAAACGGTTGGTTATCAGATGCGGTGATTGAGGAAAGTCTGCTTGCCTTCAAGCGCGCTGGTGCTGATGGCATTCTGACCTATTTTGCCAAAGATGTTGCTCAGCGCCTGAAAGCTGGGATCTGATTCTCAAGAAATTTATTAGCTATATCTATGACAGATAAATATGCCGTTATCGGCCACCCAATTAAACATAGTAAATCACCTTTTATTCATGCGGAGTTTGCCAAACAATGTCAGCAGGATATTGAATACACCTCAATAGAAGTGCCACTGGACTCGCTAGCTTCAAGTCTTCAGCAACTACGTGATGTTCTGAAATTAAAAGGCATTAATATCACCGTTCCATTTAAGGAACAGGCATGGGAGCTGGCAGACAATTTATCGGACCGTGCTCAACGTGCCGGTGCGATAAACACCGTGATGTTTGAAAACAACGGTTCGATGTTTGGAGACAATACTGATGGCATTGGTTTATGTCGTGATCTTGAAAACCATGATGTCAACTTAAAAGATAAACGGGTTTTATTAATTGGTGCAGGCGGTGCAGCGCGTGGTGTGATTGCTCCGTTAATGACCTACCAACCTGCTGAGCTTTTTATTGCCAATAGAACCGCCAGCAAAGCGAAAAAACTGGCAGAACTATTTGCTGATTTAGGCCAGATTCAGGGAGGTGGCTTTAGTGAGGTAAATAGTCACTTCGACGTGATTATCAATGCCACAGCAGCAAGCTTACAAGGTGAAGTGCCAGATTTACCGGCCAGCATTTTTACTGAGCAAACCTGTTGTTACGACATGATGTATGCCAATACCGACACCGCTTTCATTGAATGGGCTAAAAAACATAATGTCAGCAAGACAGTAGATGGCTTAGGCATGCTTGTCGAACAAGCTGCCGAAGCTTTTTATCTCTGGCGAAAAGTCAGGCCTGACACCGGCTCAGTCATGCAAAAGCTTCGGGACGATATGCAAGCGAGCTGAGCGTACCCTACTCTAAAAAATAAAGCCTGCAAAAGCAGGCTTTATTTATTCTGAAAGCATTCAAAACTATTTATGCTCTTCAGCTAATTCCGGATGCGTATTGTGAACATGATGTTTGTCTCTTACCGGACGGATAGATAAATTTGCAATAAACGCAATGATCAATAGTCCTGCCATGGCGAACATGGTTGAGTTATATAAGCTAGGTGTTGGATCCAAAGTCCCTGCCGGTGCAATTTCCATCAACTGCGAAATAGACACCGTTTTTGCCGCAATCAATTGATCGAGATTATCGATACTCGCCCCGAATTTTTGCAAAAAGGCGGCCGGCTCCACTTTGGTGGCTAGTTCATGTAAGACTTTATTCAGCGAGTTTTCGCGTAAATGCGTAATGACATAAGGTCCCAAAATACCTGCCGTGCTCCAGGCGGTTAATAAGCGACCGTGGATGCCACCCACATGCATCGTACCGAAAATATCAGCCAGATAAGCAGGAATAGTGGCAAAACCACCACCATACATTGTGAAGATAATCATGGTTACCGCATAAAACATGACTAATGCGGTCACACTCGGACTCACACTGGCTTGCGTTGCAATATAGGGAATAGATAAATACAGCAATGCGCCCAGAACAAAAAAGCAATGATAGGTATTCTTACGACCAATATAGTCAGACGCTGTTGACCATAAAAAACGGCCTGACATATTAAAAACACTGATCATCAACACATAGGTGGCTGCAAAACTGGCGTCGACGATACCTGGCAAGCTGGGGCTAAAGATATCGGTAATCATGGTTTTTGCGACACCAATCACCCCAATCCCCGCTGTCACGTTAAAACATAAGACGATCCATAGTTGATAAAACTGAGGAGTTTTTAATGCTTGATCAATATGAACGTGATTATCTGTAATCAGACGATTTTTTGTTGATTCATTTTTAGCTGGAGGAGTCCAGTTTTCAGGTTTCCAGTCTTTTGCTGGTACGCGGAAACTAAACGCTGCTATTGTCATCACGATGAAGTAAACAATGCCCAGCGTAATAAATACGCTGGTAGCACCAGTATCACCAGTACCGACGACATACACCCCTTCTGGCCCTGCAACCGGGGTTTTCAACATATCAGCAGCAGAAGCAATGACCACTTCAACTTGTTGGCCAGCCACCTCAGCATAACGTCTGCCTGCCTCCGTTATCAGGTTAACATCCGTCACTTTGCCCAAATATTCCGGCATCTGATAATACAAACTCAGTAGGTAAGTTATCAGTGGTGCGCCAATCATCGCGCCACCGCCAAAACCCATAATGGCAATCCCCGTTGCCATTCCTCGTCGGTCAGGGAACCAGCGAATCAGTGTGCTCACCGGTGTGACATAAGCCAGCCCCAATCCACAGCCACCAATAGCGCCATAACCTAAATAGATAAGCCAAAGTTCATGTGTGGCAATACCGATACTACCGACAAGAAAACCACCACCCCATAAACAGGCAGCAAGAAATCCGGTGGCTCTTGGTCCGACTTCTTCCAGCCATTTACCGCCAATAGCAGCAGCTAAACCCAAAAAAACAATGGCTGTTGAGAATATCCAGACTACTGATGAAAAGCTCCAGTCATCGGCAGCACTCGCTACCACACCAAATTGTTTTGTTAACGCAGGATTAAAAATACTCCACGCATACACTGAACCAATACATAAATGGATAGCAACAGATGCTGGCGCGATTAACCAGCGATTAAACCCGGGTTTGGCAATGATATGTTTCTTGGTTAGCCGAGCGGCTAGCTTGTCGAACAATGACATCAGTAATATTCCTCTCTAGATATAGTTATTATGTTTTTCAGCAACATATCACAACTATTCATCAAGACGGAACCGCCATAGCAAAAAAGCCGAAAAAAGCGACTCAGAGATTATTTACAATGGCGTATAAACAGACAAAGAAAAACATCCCCACCGCTAATGACCGGCTTCTTATTGTGATTAGGATCAGGTGAGGATGAAGGGGAAGTTGAGCCCCACAGTGTCGGTGCGACGGGGGTTCTTGAACCATGAGATTCAAGAGGGAAACTTCATGAAGATGGCAAACTTCCCGTCAAGCGGGCTTGTTTTTCAACTTCTAATTTTCAGTTTCCTTAAGCATTTGCTTATCGGCTCAAGACACACATGTCGCTATCGAGCACCGCAGGGACATAACTAATGATACGCAAAATAACTTGGCTTAGCTCAAGTTTTTCAGAGCTCTAACTGTCTATCTTCTTCCAGAAAAGCGCTAACACGCTCTTTCAATTGTAGAATTTTATTGTTTACTTTTTCCATGTCATGACCTTCGTCATGTTTAAAAATAAGCAACTCATGCGCTAAATTTAATGCTGCCATCACAGCAATGCGATCCACACCCACGACTTTTCCGGTTTGGCGGATTTTTTCCATATTGTCATGGACCATTTTAGCGGAAGCAATCAGCGCTTCTTTTTCTTCCTCCGGACAAGCAATTTGATATTCCTTGCCCAGAATGGTGACGGTTACCGGTGAACTCATAATTCGCTATCCAATTCTCTCAAACGACTAACCATTTTCTCAATCCGGCTTCGAGCAACATCGGTTTTTTCGATCAGTTGCGTACGTTCTGAAAGCCATGCTGTCTGCTGTGAGCGTAACAACATGTTCTCTTCCCGCAATCGACGACTGGTACGAAGTAGCTCATCCACTTGTTGTTCCAATTGTTGTATCGCGTTTTTGTCCATTAATATGAGTTCTTTCGCTGTGCGAGAATAAAGCCTAACTATAGACGTGCGCTGCCGACTCGGTCAACAACTGTCATAATAGGAACAATTTGTGTTCCAATGCATCACATTGAACAAGATATCTTTTTAGTCATTATTCAGGTTTTAACTTTATGTCACAACTCTATTTTCCATCCTTATCTCCCGATAATCAGACAGGTGATGGCCCGGCAAGCCTTGCAGAACTCCAGGGCGCATTATGCGGTTTGCTGTGTATGGATGCTTTAGCTGATCGAAAAAACTGGTATGTACAACTGTTTGAAGACTTTTCGCCAGCCGAAGAAGAAAAACAAGATTTAACACATTTATTCGACGATACCATTCAATCACTAAACAGCCTCGACTTCGATTTCCAGATGGAACTGCCGGATGATAATGCTCCGATAGTTTCGCGTTTATCTGCGATGGCTGATTGGTGTCAGGGGCTGGTCTATGGCCTCGGTACATCAGGCATGACCAATGAAACCGAGTTATCAGATGATTGTCAGGAATACGTCACCGATGTGATCAAAATCAGCCAGGTGAACTTTGATAATGTGGAAGATACAGAAGAAGAACGTGCTAACTTTGAAGAGTTAGTTGAATACATCCGCATGGGACTCTTTTTATTATACGGAGAGTTACAACCTGCCGATCCTACAGACGAAGCTACCGAACACTAATGCAAAAGAAAGAATTCGCTAAACGCCGTCAACACCTTATGGATATTATGGGGCCAGACACGATAGCCGTGCTACCCAATGCTCCTATCGCTAACCGTAACCGTGACGTTGACTACCCTTACCGCAGTGACAGCAATTTTCATTACCTTACTGGTTTTGACGAACCTGAATCGGTGCTTGTGCTGATTCCAGGTCGAGAACATGGTGAATATATCTTGTTTTGCCGTGAACGTGATTTGGACAAGGAAATCTGGGATGGTTACCGTGCCGGCCAGGATGGCGCCATAAATAACTTTGGTGCGGACGACTCCTACCCTATCAGTGATCTCGATGATATTTTACCGGGCCTGCTGGAAGACAAAGAAAAAGTCTATTACACCATGGGAAACCAACCCAGCTTTGATCAGCATATGGTGTCTTGGTTAAATCACCTACGACAAGCCTCTCGCTCAGGAAAACATTCACCGACTGAAATTATTGAATTGGAGCATTGCCTCAATGAGCTCCGCCTATTCAAAAGCAGTCAGGAAATCAAAGCGATGAAACAGGCGGCAAAAGCCTCTGTTCAAGCGCATATTCGTGCAATGCAATTTACTAAACCAGGCAAATGGGAATATGAAGTCGAAGCCGAGATTATTCATGAATTTATGAAACATGGCTGCCGTTCTCCGGCTTACCCTTCTATCGTCGGTGGTGGTGAAAATGGCTGCATCCTTCACTACATCGAAAATAACGCCAAACTGAAAAATAACGACTTGTTATTAATAGACGCTGGTGCAGAGTATGAATGTTACGCAGGTGACATCACCCGGACGTTCCCTGTTAATGGCAAATTCAGCCCAGCTCAGGCGGCCTTATACCAGGTGGTATTAGATGCGCAAAAAGCCGCTATAGCGGCCGTCAAACCTGGCAATCATTGGAATCAGCCTCACGAAGTAGCGGTAGAAGTGCTGACACAAGGCTTGGTTGATCTGGGTATCCTGAAAGGCGATGTCGCTCAACTTATTGAAGACGCCGCCTATCGCGAATTTTATATGCATCGCACCGGTCATTGGTTAGGTATGGACGTTCATGATGTCGGCGATTATAAAGTAGGTGGCGAATGGCGACTGCTTGAACCGGGCATGGTCTTGACTGTTGAACCCGGTCTGTACATACGTGATCAGGCTCATGTTGATAAAAAATGGCACTTCACCGGCATTCGTATAGAAGATGATGTGTTGGTAACAAAGGACGGCTGCGAAGTGCTAACTGAGGCGGCACCCAAAGAAATTGATGAAATTGAAGCTTTAATGGCGGAGGCAATATAAAAACGTGAATCACGGCGTATTTGATGTGCTCATTGTGGGGGGAGGCATGGCGGGAGCCAGCCTTGCTATCGCATTAAAAAATAGTCAGTTAAAAATTGGTCTTATTGAAGCCAAATCATTAGAGACTGATTCACAACCCAGTTACGATGATCGTGGTATTGCGCTCAGTTATGGCTCACAGCGCATATTTGACACCATGGGTATCTGGTCTCACATTGCTCAGCATGCCAGCCCCATTCATCATATTCATGTGTCTGAACGCGGCCGATTCGGCGTTACCCGCTTATCTGCTGAACAAGAACAAGTGCCTGCTTTAGGACAAGTTATCACTGCCAGACATTTAGGTCACAGCCTTAACCGCCAATTACTGAAACTTAGTAATCTGACATTATTCTGCCCTGCCTCGGTAACGAGTGTCTTAACTGAGACTGATAAAGTTAAGGTCACCTTGGGTGATGGAGCAGTATTAGAGACAAAATTGATTGTCGCCGCTGATGGCCGCAATTCCACTATCCGCCATTACCTGAAATTAGGGGCGTGGGAGCAAGATTACAATCAGGTTGCTGTCACGGCCAATATATCTACGGATAAACCTCATCAGGGATGGGCATACGAACGTTTCACAGCCTCTGGTCCTATGGCTTTGTTACCAATGACTGACAAACGAAGTAGTCTGGTATGGACTGTTAAGGCAGGTGAGCAAGAGGCGTTGCTGGCGATGCCAGAACAAGCGTTTCTGAAACAATTACAGAGCGAATTTGGCTATCGTGCCGGTCGCTTTACTCGTGTCGGCCAGCGAAATAGTCATCCCTTAATTCTGATGCAAGCGGATATGCCTGTTCAGCCAAGGATCGTATTTATTGGTAATGCCGCTCACAGTCTGCATCCTATTGCCGGACAAGGCTTTAATTTGGGACTGCGTGATGTTGCCGTATTAGCAGAACATCTGTTTAACGCAAAAGACTGCGGTGATGCAGAACTACTCAAAAACTATCAGGAACAACGCCAACAAGACCAGAATCAAGTGGTCAAATCCACTGATCAGTTGGTCAAATTATTCAGTAACAATATCCCTGTTTTGGGTCATCTGCGAGGCGCAGGCCTGACATTAGTTGACGCCATGCCAGTGATGAAACACTGGCTTGCCACAAAAAGTATGGGCTTGGCGCAGGCACAGCCAAAATTAGCCAGAGGTGTTCCACTAACATGAAACAAGAATATGACATTGCGATTGTCGGTGGCGGTATGGTTGGCTCTTGTCTGGCCTTAGCATTATCGCGCCACAGTGACTTTAGTATTGCCCTGATTGAAGCGCAGACATTTGAAGCTTTAGCTGAAGATGCCCCTTTTGATATCCGGGTTAGCGCCTTAACCAAGGGCAGTGAGAATATTTTAAAAACGCTCAATATCTGGTCAATGATACCCACATCCCGGTTATCCGCATTTTCTGATATGAAAGTCTGGGAAACAACAGACAGTGAACTGCATTTTAATAGTGCGGATATGGGGGCAGCTAACCTCGGCCACATTATCGAAAACCGACAATTGCAGCAAACCAGTTTCTCTCTATGTCAGCAGCAGCCCAATATTGATGTAATTACACCGGCAAAACCGATCGCTATTGAATACCAGCAACTTCATCTCGACAATGATCGTACACTGAAAACGAAACTGATCATTGCTGCTGATGGCGCACATTCCGCCATAAAAGCGTTCGCTGACATTGAAACGAAAGGCTGGACGTATCAACAAAAAGGCTTGGTGTGCAATGTCACCACAACGTCCTCACATGAGCAGACGGCATGGCAACGCTTTTTACCGGAAGGCCCTCTTGCTTTCCTGCCTCTCGCAGATAGTCACCAGTGTTCTATCGTCTGGACTTTGAGCTCTGACAATGCCGATCGTTTATTGGCACTGCCTGATGATGAGTTTATTAACGAGCTCAATATCGCTTTTGAAGAACGTGTTGGTAAAGTCACAAAAATCAGTCATCGCAATGCTTTCCCTTTACAGTTACGCCATGCTCACACCTATATCAAACCAGGTTTAGTTCTTGTCGGTGATGCTGCTCATACAATTCATCCACTGGCTGGGCAAGGCGTTAATATTGGTCTATTAGATGCGGCAACCTTGGCTGAAGTCATTATTACTGCAGCCCAGCAAGGCCGAGATATTGGCCAGTTACATACATTACAAAAATATCAGCGACAACGGCATGCGGATAATCTGCTGATGCAAATGAGTATGGATATGATTAAGCGTGTATTCACTAACTCTCTGACACCAGTAAAATGGTTACGTCAATTGGGTTTACGCCAGGTCAATAAAAGCCGTTTACTAAAAAACCTGTTTATGCAGCAAGCGGCAAGCCGATCCTTTGCCACTCCCAAATTAGCTGAACGCCTTCATGATCATCACTAGTTGAAAAATAAGGCTGACAGACCTGTCTGTTTTTGATGACTTACCCTACTCCACGGAGCCATGTATGTTTCGATTTCTTACCCGTCAATTTCTGACCGGCCTTATCACAATACTGCCTATCACCATAACGCTCTATCTGATTTACTGGGTTATTTCTTCAACTGAACAGGCGTTAAGTCACGTCATTAAGTTTATCCTGCCTGAGTATATGTATTGGCCTGGCATGGGATTTCTTGCTGCCATTGCCTTGATTTTTTCACTCGGCATCATGATGCGGCTCTATGTTTTCAAACGCTTATTCAAATTTGCAGAAAGTCTGCTTTATCACTTACCTGTTATCAAATCGATATATGGCAGCATGCATGACTTTTTCCATTACTTCACCCCCGGTCGAGAAACAGAGTTTCAACAAGTTGTCGCCGTCAAACTCGATAATGGTATGGAAATGATTGGTTTTATTACACTGGATAATGCCGAACATTTACCGACACAAGATGATGAAGAACGCGTGCTGGTCTATTTTCCGATGAGTTACAACATCGGTGGTTACCCAGTCATTATGCCAAGACGCTTGTTGAAACCTGTTGATATGACCATGGAACAGGCGATGCGCTTTGTATTAACCGCTGGTGTCGCGGGTCATACAAAACCTAAATAGGTAGGAAAGCTAATGTGGCCGCCCTGACGACAAAAGTCTTGATAATACGGCCATTTTTCTGGGCTATGATTTGAGCAAGATTATCTTGTGTCGCTATCATTTTTCCAAATATACGCTGATAGCTTAAATTACGTACTTCCCCTGAAAGGCTGTCACTGAGCATAAGTAAATTACCCTCAGAGTCACGTTTTTTTGCCAGTAACCAGGCAGCAATTTCGATGTTACGCGCACTGTTGTATAGTTTTTGCTGATCGATAGAAGTCAGATAAAAAAACTCGCTATGATTATCGTAAGACGCCATCAGCATTTTTCTTAAGCCGATAATATAGGCCAGCACACGATCTCCCTGAAAGCGTTCATCCAACGCAAGCCGGATAATATCGGTGGGTTTTCTGATGATGGCCCATTCGGGATAGATAAAGTCGACCTGTCTGGAGAATGTTCTCTCTACACTCTCTTTTATGGTTCTGACATCCCTGTCATGGCGCAGATTTGGATTACGTTTATAAAGCTTAAACATCAACCTTTTGAGCTGAGCCATAACAGCTTGCTGGTGAACTTCTATCACCTCATCTATATCGCTCTTAGCCAGTCGAGAAACGCCAGGCTCAGACTGTCCGTTATTTCCGCTTGTCGCGCACCCCATTAAAAAGCAGACAAGCCATAAAACACTAAACCATCTCATCCACTATTTGCCCTCCTGATGGCTTGGTGTTATCTAAATTCTCAATATACAAATACTGCTGCACTGTTTTTGGTAACACTGTCGATTTTTGTTCAGACTGAGACGATTCACTTTCAGTGCTAATAAAATAACGAATAAACTGTGCTTGTTGGCTATCTTGTGCTGATACCACAGGGGTAACAATATTGGAGGTATCGGCTTGTTCTTTATCAATCAGCGTTAAACTGGTTTCAACAGCAGAATCAAAAGTAACAGGTAAACGTGAGCTATTGCGTGATTCAGCGGGAACCAGCGGATAGAAATTAGCTTGTCTGTTATTGTTTATCTGCATGTGAATTTACGCCATTTCTCGGCTTGTTACGCCTGCGTCTGGGTTTTTCTGGTTTATTCACGTCATGTCTTTTTCGCTGCGGTATCGCTTCTTTTTCTCTTTTCACCCGCGGTTTTGGAGTTTCTAAGTGTTCATCAGACGTCGAAGCCAAGGGTAATTTATGCTTAATATAAGCCTCAATATCCGGTAATGAAAACACATATTCTTCACAAGCTAAACTAATGGCCACACCACTGGCGCCGGCACGGGCTGTACGGCCTGTTCTGTGCACATAATCTTCCACATCTTGAGGTAAGTCATAATTAAACACGTGACTGACTGCAGGAATATGCAGGCCTCGCGCAGCGACATCGGTGGCGACAAGAAAAGGAAACTCACCATCCTGAAAATGCTGTAACAGACGCTCGCGTTTTTTTTGCGGTACATCGCCAGAAAGTAATGAAGCTTTGTACCCATTTCCTTCTAAATAGCCCCAAACTACTTCAGCAGCTTGTTTGGTATTCACAAAAATAATGCCTCGCTCTGGGTTTAACCGAGCAATCAACGCAAGTAATAATGGAATCTTTTCATCATTCGCCGGGTAATACACCCATTCTTCAATACGATCGCCCATCATTTTTTCAGGCTCAACCTGAACCTTTTCCGGGTTATTCATATGTTCATAGGCGAGTTCACTGACTTTGTAACTCAAGGTGGCGGAAAACAACATGCCTAAACGTTGTTCGGGTTTGGGAATGCGGCGCAGGAAATAACGCACATCTTTAATAAAGCCAAGATCAAACATCCGATCCGCTTCATCCAGCACCACCACATCAATAAATTTTAAACTGAAAACATGCTGTTTCTGATAATCCAGCAAGCGTCCGGGTGTACCAATCAAAATATCCAGACCACCAGTAATCATATCTCGCTGACGTTGGTAATCTTTGCCACCATGAGCGATGCCTATGCGTAAATTTGATTCCACATTCAGTTTTTCCGCATCCTTGGCTATCTGAATGGCTAATTCGCGAGTTGGCGCCAGGATTAGTGCTCTGGGTTGTTTTCCATCCCAGTTTTCCGCAGGGGCTTTTTCAAGTAAACACTGGAAAGTCGCCAGTAAAAAAGCGATGGTTTTTCCTGTTCCTGTCTGTGCCTGACCAGCGACATCGCGCCCGGATAATAATAGTGGCAGCGCAGATGCTTGGATCGGCGTGCAAAATTCGAATCCGGCCTGTGCCAGCCCGGCTTTTAGTGAAGCGTGGAGTGGCAAGGATGAGAAGGCCTGCTCGGTTAGATGTGCACTCATAGAATACTTGCATTACCTTTTATGATAGGAAAAAATGTTAGGCTATATCGTATGGGAGTATAGACCCACGATACTTTATATACCACTGGAGATAAAACATGAGCGAAAACGTCACCCACGTGACCGATGGCGACTTTGATAGCCAAGTACTACAGTCTGACCTGCCTGTGTTGGTCGATTACTGGGCTGAATGGTGCGGTCCATGCAAAATGATCGCCCCTGTATTGGATGAAATCGCGACCGAGTACGCTGGTAAATTGAAAGTTTGCAAACTGAATATTGACGAAAACCAGGACACTCCACCACGTTACGGTATCCGTGGTATCCCAACATTGATGCTATTTAAAGACGGTGAAGTCGAAGCAACAAAAGTGGGTGCTTTAACGAAATCACAATTGGCTGCATTTTTAGACAGCAATATTTAAAAAAATGAACTCCCCGCCGGATATCCTCAGCGGGGAGTTTGCTTTTTAAGCTTGTGAGTTATGCCGGCTATTCATCAGCCCCCCGCCTGGCTGGTAATGCATGACCACCCTCGACCAGTACATTCAGTCACATCTGATAATGCGCTGGTTTCTTTATGCCTGAACTATATGATCACAAAATGGATGTCTCAGAACTTTTAAATGACCTAAATAAACCACAACGTGAAGCCGTTGCTGCTCCGTTGGGCCACGCCAGAATATTAGCGGGTGCCGGCAGTGGTAAAACGCGTGTATTAGTTCATCGTATCGCCTGGCTGATTCAGGCTGAAGGTTTCTCGGCGGGCAATATTCTTGCTGTTACCTTTACCAACAAAGCTGCCGCTGAAATGCGTGGTCGAATTGAAGACATTCTGGGCTACCCACCCGGCGGAATGTGGGTAGGCACATTCCATGGTCTGGCGCATCGTTTACTCCGATCTCACTGGAAAGAGGCAGAACTGCCACAGAACTTTCAGATTCTTGATAGTGATGACCAACTGCGGATGTTAAAACGCATCATCCGAGCCATGGAACTTGATGAAGCCCAGTGGCCACCCAAACAGGCTCAGTGGTACATCAATGCTCAGAAGGACGAAGGTCTCAGAGCTAAAGACATTCAAGCCGGCCATGATCCTTATTCAAAAAATATGCTGGCGATTTATAGTGCCTACGAACAGGCCTGTCAGCGCGCTGGTGTGATTGATTTTGGTGAAATATTACTCAGAAGCCATGAACTGTGGTTAAAACGTCCCGATATTCTGGCGCAATATCAGCAGCGGTTTAAACAAATTTTAGTCGACGAATTTCAGGATACCAATACCCTGCAATATGCCTGGTTACGTATGTTAGCTGGCAGTAGCGGACACCTTTTCATCGTCGGTGATGATGACCAATCGATATACGGTTGGCGTGGTGCTCGCATTGAAAATATCCAACAGTTTGATAAAGACTACCAAGGTGCCAGCACCATCCGTCTGGAACAAAACTATCGCTCCACCGGGAATATTCTCAAAGCAGCGAATGCGGTTATCGCCAATAATAGTGAGCGTTTAGGCAAAGAACTCTGGACTGAAGATGATGATGGTGATCTCATCCAGATTTACAACGCTTATAACGAGCGCGATGAAGCTTCTTATCTGGTAGAACAAATCCGCAAATGGGTTGAAAATGGCGGTAAACGCAGTGATGCTGCCGTGCTGTATCGCTCCAACGCCCAATCACGTGTCATTGAGGAAGCCTTATTACAAGCAGCCATGCCCTATCGGGTTTATGGTGGCTTACGCTTCTTCGAGCGAGCCGAAATCAAGGATGTGCTTTCTTATTTACGGCTGGTATCAAATCGTCTCGACGATGCCGCCTTCGAACGTATCGTTAACACCCCGACCCGAGGCATAGGGGCGGCCACGCTGACACAATTGCGTCAATATGCCCGTGAGCGCGGTATTTCCATGTGGCATAGCGCTATTGAAATGCTGAATGCTAAAACTTTCGCTGCCCGTGCTGGCAATGCATTGGCGGCTTTTCTCACCTTGATTGATTCGCTAACGCCTGAGCAAGAAGGTGTGATGTCTTTAAACGAAATCACCCAACTGGTTATCGATGAAAGTGGTTTAAAAGCCCATTATGCGAAAGATAAAACTGAAAAAGGTCAGGGCCGGTTAGACAATCTAGAGGAATTAATCTCCGCCACCAAACAGTTTCACAAGCCTGAAGAAGCTGAAGATATGTCCGATCTGGATGCGTTTCTTGCCCATGCCGCACTGGAGGCAGGTGAGAATCAGGCCGATCGCTGGGAAGACTGCGTGCAGTTAATGACGCTTCATTCGGCTAAAGGTCTGGAGTTTCCTATCGTCTTTATGGTGGGAATGGAAGAAGGCCTTTTCCCTGGACAGAAATCCAGTGATGATCCGGTTCGACTCGCTGAAGAAAGACGTCTTTGCTACGTCGGTATGACACGTGCCAGAAAGACGTTATATCTCCTATTCACAGAATCGCGTTTCCTTTACGGGCAGGAGATGATGCAACGGCCTTCCCGTTTTTTGAGCGAATTACCCAGCAGCTGTACAGAAGAAGTTCGTGCTCGCAATAATCACATTAGCCCAAGCATCAATGGTGTTCGTGGTCGGGAAAGTCAGACATTAAATGAAACCAGCATCAAAACTGGACAACAAGTTCATCATCAAAAATTTGGCCCCGGTGTTGTGGTAGATACTGAAGGTTCAGGTAAAAATGCACGGGTACAAGTCAACTTTAAGCATGCAGGAAGTAAGTGGTTGGTACTTGCTTATGCTAAATTAGACATACTTTAATCAGGGATATTATCTATGTTGGCATCATGTTTATCACGTTCATTCATTGTGGGTTTTCTCGCCCTGATGTTGACCTCATGTGGACAAAGTGATCCATCTCAGTCCGTCACTGATAATACAACGAACAATAAGACCTACCGCTGGAAAATGGTCACGACATGGCCACCAGGCTTCCCTGTTTTACAAGAAGGGGCTGAACGTTTTGCCGCTAATATCAAAGCGATGTCCAATGGTCGTCTGGAAATTAAAGTTTATGCAGGTGGTGAACTGATTCCTGCTTTGCAGGTATTTGAAGCCGTGTCACAAGGTACGGTAGAAATGGGTCATGGCAGTGCCTATTACTGGGCCGGTAAAGTACCTGAAGCCCAGTTCTTTTCTACCGTGCCTTTTGGTATGACTGCTTTAGGTATGAATTCATGGCTATACGATGGCGGCGGTCTCGAATTATGGCGTGAAATCTATAAACCGTTTCATGTCATCCCCTTCCCACTTGGTAATACGGGTGTTCAGATGGGTGGCTGGTTTAATAAAGAAATCAACTCCGTTGATGATCTGCAAGGTCTAAAAATGCGTATTCCTGGCTTAGGCGGCAAAGTATTGGCTAAAGCTGGCGGTAACCCTGTTTTATTGGCTGGTAGCGAAGTTTATAGTGCGCTTGAACGTAATACCATTGATGCCACTGAATGGATTGGTCCATACCATGATGAGCGTTTAGGCCTTTACCGTGCTGCACAGCATTATTATTATCCGGGCTGGCATGAACCGGGCACCGTACTCGAATTAACCGTCAATGAACGTGCTTGGAATAGCTTACCGGCAGATCTACAGGCAATCGTCACTAATGCCGCACAAGCAGAAAACCTGACTATGTTGTCAGAAATGGAACACAAAAATGCCGAGGCATTACAGATTTTAAAAGCCCGCGATGACATCACCATTGCACCATTTCCTGATGATGTTTTACAACGTTTAAAAACCTTATCTGAAGAGACATTAGCCGAAGAAGCGGCGAAAAATCCTAAGTTTAAACGTGTGTATGAGGCATATCAGGCATTTCGTAAGAAAGATGCTGCCTGGTCTGAAATCTCTGAGCGTAGCTATCTTAATATTGAACCGGCACAATGATTTTTTTGATCTTTACCACTGAAGGCTTAGCAGAAGCCGCTGCAGAGATAAAAGCAGAGAAAGCCACACTCTGGCTGAATCCTGGTCTACAAGAAAATGATAAATTGTCTGGGTTTATCGCTGCAGGTTGTGATTGTTATTTTCTACCCGAACAGGTTGATGCAGGCAATGAGAAAGCGGTATTAAATGCCTTAAGTCACGTAGAAAAAAATAGTCGTGACAATGAAATCTATGTTGAATATTTATAAATGAAAAATGTCCTTTTTATCGTCTTTTGTTTGATCAGTTTGCCTGTATTTGCCGACTCAGAGTGGGCTGCCTCAGATGTCCAAGTGGATAAACCGATTGATATCAAGGTTTACCGTAACCCTGATTGCCAATGCTGCCACAAATGGATGACTTACCTGGAAGATCACGGTTTTCATGTTATTGATCAACCAACACACAATCTTGATGCCATAAAAGAGAAGCTCGGTGTGCCCAGTGCGATGCACTCCTGCCACACTGCCGTGGTAGACGGTTATGCTATTGAGGGCCATGTACCAGCAGAAGACATTATGCGCTTATTAACCCAAAAGCCGGATATCACCGGACTCGCCGTGCCACAAATGCCTGTCGGCACACCCGGAATGGAAATGGGACTGCGTAAAGATAACTTTGCTGTTATCGAATTTAATCAAGCACAGCAATATTCTATTTTTACAACATACCAAGTTGATAAGAATCACCAATATCAGGCCAGCACAACCGAGGAATAACGATGGAAGTGCTCGTTGTGCTGAGCAGGTTACTGTTCTCGGCATTTTCTAATGTTTTTCAAAAGCAGCTGACTCACCGTGGTTTTGACTCACTGTTTATTGTGTTTAGTGCTTACCTTGTTCTGGCTGTAATTTGTCTGCCATTACTGTTCTTATTTGATCCGTTTTCGCTGACGCCCACGTTCTGGATCAATATTTTTTTTGCTGCTTTACTCGACATGGCCGGTACGGTGTATCTGGTGATGTCATTGTCAAAAACTGATTTATCTGTATTCGGCCCATTGAATGCCTATAAAGTCGTTGTTTCAATGATTTTGGCAATGATCTTTATTGGTGAAATACCAAACCTGCAAGGTTTCTTTGGTGTCGCTGTTATCGTTGCCGGTAGTTATTTTTTATTTCCAGCTAAAACAACTCAGCAGAGCCGCATCAAGACCTTATTGAAAGATAAAGGTGTTCAATACCGTTTTTTATCTATTCTGCTTTTTTCTATCGGCACCCTGCCTCTTAAAACAGCTGTGGTTAATGGCGGCGCCTTAGCGACAACCGTTTTCTGGTGTCTATTCGGACTACCACTGGCTGCCATGACCGAATGGTTTTTCATCAAAGGCAAGCTGCAAGAAAACATGACAAAAGCACAGGGAAATATTCAGTCGTTTATTTATCTGGGTTGTCTGATCTTTCTGATGCAATACATGACAATGCTGGTATTTTCACACCTATTCGTCGCTTATTCTCTGGCATTATTTCAGTTAAGTATGGTGTTACAGGTTTTCTTGGGCTACCGTATTTTTAATGAACAATATATATGGCGGCGTCTGTCAGCCTGCCTGGTGATGGTTGCTGGCAGTTTACTGGTGTTAAACGCTTGAGCGAGATCAGGCGTCGCCTGTTATCATGCACTCAGATTGCTAATGGAGAATACAATGAAACGGTTAACTGTCATGCTGACCGGCCTGTTCATGTCAATGCACGTTTTTGCCAACACCATACTGACACCAGTATGGACGAGTCCGGCAGAACTCAAAAACCCTGAGTCCGTTATCTACGATCCGATAACAAAATTGTTATACGTCTCGAACGTCAATGGTAGCCCACTTGATGTTGATGGCAATGGCTTTATCAGCCAATTATCTGTAGATGGCAAGATACAAAAACTGCATTGGCTGGATGAACTCAATGCACCCAAAGGCCTGGCACTGAATGGCAATAATCTCTATGTTTCTGACATTAATGAGTTAGTCGTCATTGATATTGCTGAGCAACGGATTATTAAACGTTATCCTGCCGAAGGGGCAAAATTTCTTAATGATGTTGCGGTGGATAAACAAGGTAATGTCTATGTAAGCGATATGATGACAGATCGCATCTATCGTTTAGCTGATGACAAATTTGATATCTGGATGGAAGACCCAGCGCTGGAAGCTCCCAACGGTTTACTGGTAGAACACAATAATTTAATCGTCGCCAGTTGGGGCCATATGACCAATGGCTTTGAAACCGAAACACCAGGTCATTTAAAAATCATTGATCTCATTACTCACCAAATGAAAAGCCTGGGAGATCAATCTCCTGCAGGTAATCTTGATGGCATTGAAGCTGATGGACAGGGTAACTACCTGGTCACTGACTGGCTCAATGGTCGTTTATTAAAAATTACACCTCAGGGTCACAGTGAAACCTTGATTGAGTTTAATCAGGGTAGTGCTGATCACACCGTGATGCCAGAGAAAGACCTCGTTATTGTTCCGATGATGATGGATAACGTCATCACCGCATTCCGGATAAATCGTTAAATGTCATTTGAAGATCTCTTACTAGAAGACAGCCTGTTAAGTGCAATTTCTGCTCAAGGCTATACTGAACCCACCCCAATACAAACAGAAACTATACCGCTTATTCTGGCAGGTCAGGATGTACTGGCCTGTGCAGCGACAGGTACAGGAAAAACAGCGGCCTTTGTGCTGCCTTTATTGCAAAAACTGTGGGATAGAAAGCAGCGTTCGCATGAACCTGTTGCCTTAATTCTGGCGCCGACACGTGAGCTGGCATTTCAGATCCAGCACGTGATAAAAACATTTAGTAAACAAGATCCTATTGATATTGCGATGATTACCGGCGGTCAGGCGCCCGCAGCACAACAAAAGTTTTTGGATGAAGGTTGTGATGTCATTATCGCCACACCTGGTCGTCTATTAAATTTAGTTGAACAAGATCAGGCCGATTTATCACTGATTGAATTTGTGGTGATTGATGAAGCTGATCGTATGCTGGATATGGGACAAGGTCCGGATGTAGCGACACTGTTAGCCTCCATTACAACCGCTTTTCAAACCTGTTTATTTTCCGCCACCCTGGCTGGTGCCGGTGTTGAGATTTTTGCTAATACCTTATTGCCTGATGCCACACGAGTGGATGTGAATGCCTCTAATCAGTACGCAGAACAAGTACAACAACGTGTTTATCTGGCTGATAACCGTGAGCATAAACAGGCTTTATTAACAGCCGTTATCAACTTAGATGACTGTAAAAGTGCTTTAGTGTTTTGTAATAAAAAAGAACGCGCTGATGAAGTCGCTGACTATCTGCAGTCACAAAACATTTCTGCCCAAGTTGTGCATGGTGAATTTTCACAAGCAGATCGACGCGAACGTACCCGCAAATTTCGCCAGGGTAAAACCAAAGTATTAGTGGCGACTGACGTTGCCTCTCGCGGCCTGGATTTACCACAGGTAAGCCATGTCATTAATTATGACGTGCCATTCCGCGGCGACATCTATATTCACCGAGTGGGCAGAACCGGTCGGGCCGGGCAGTCAGGGATTGCTGTCAATCTAGTGGAAGCACACGATCAAAAAAACCTGGAACGTATCCAGCATCATATCGGCCAAACTCTGCCGGTGGTCAAAATGAAAGGTCTGGCTCCAAAGGGTAAAGCCAACAAACAAAAAAGCAAAAAATCAGCAAGCAATCGCTATATCGCTAAAAAAGATCGTGCTCCGGAATAAATCAGCTAAGTCAGTCAATCTGTTACGCTGCTTATTAGTCATAAGCAGCGTGTTGTTGTTGGCAGGGCTGTTTATGCCCATGCTGACGATTACGCAATTTCTGGTCATCAGTGATGATTTCTCGGTGATTTCCGGTATCACTGAACTCTGGAAAGCACAAAAGTACGTATTATTTTTTATTATCGGCAGTTTTAGCATTGTGATGCCATTAGCCAAAATCGGCCTACTGTTTCGTTTATTACAGGCAGACTCGCATCCGACACCGGTAAAAATGAAATTATTAAATCTCATGCATGACTATGGTCGCTGGGCGATGCTCGACGTTATGGTGGTTGCGATGCTGATTGTCACCGTCAAACTAGGCGCTATTGCCAGTATTCAAATTCACCCGGGCTTGTACGTGTTTGGCGCAGCCGTATTACTGATTATGCTGACCACGCAACTGACAGTGAATGCATTACGCAGTCAGACAGACTAACCCGTATTTCGCATCCCTGCCGAAATTGCACTAATGGTTCGTAACAGCGGATCAAGCCATTTATCGCGTTCTTCTTCGGAAAGGGCATTTTCACGATAACGCTGCAATAACAGAATCTGGATATAGTTAATCGGGTCCAGATACGGCTCGCGTCTGCGCAGAGAGGAGCGCAGTGCCGGTGTTTCCGACATGAGTTTATCTTCATTCACCACCAGCAACACCTGTTTCACCGTACGATGATATTCGGCTGAAATCACCTCAAACACCTGCTGCCCCTGAAACGCATCTTCACACAACGCCGCATAACGGCGAGCGATATTCATATCCGCCTTCGATAGAGACATTTGAGTATTACTCAACAGTGCACTAAAGAAACGCCACTCCTTCACCATTCTGCGTAATGTTTCAATTTTTTCAGGGTCATTCTGATGCCATTGTTCCAGCGCAGTGCCGATGCCATACCATGCCGGTAAAGTATGTCGTGACTGCGCCCAGGAGAAGACCCAACCGATAGCCCGTACTGAGGCTTTGGAACGATCGCCCTGTTTACGGTGCGACGGCCTGGAACCAATATTCATCATGCCGATTTCTGTGACCGGACACACCTCATAAAAGTAATCCAGAAAACCCGCTGTATTTTCTGTTAATTTACGGTAACTCTGCTCACCCACGGTGGTGAGTTGATGCATAACGTCCATAAAGGCAGGTTCATCATGGCCGGTCTCGGCCACCAGACTACGCGAAGCCTTCATTAATCCAGACACACCCATACCTAATTCATAGGCGGCTGTTTCGATATTGCCATACTTAAACGACAACACTTCGCCTTGCTCAGTGAACTTGATCTGTCCTTGCACCGTACCAACAGGCTGAGAGAGAATCGCATCATGAGTTGGGCCACCACCGCGACCAATGGTGCCACCACGGCCATGGAACATTCGGCATTTCACACCATGTTGTTCTGCCAGATGGCTTATGCGCTGCTGCGCCTGATATAAATTCCATACCGAAGCCAGAATACCGCCATCTTTACAGGAATCAGAATAGCCGAGCATGACTTCCTGTAAATTGCCCGAAGCCGTTAATAAACGACGATAATGTTCATTTTCCAGCAAGGCCGACATCACCGGTTCAATGTGTGATAAATCTTCAATGGTTTCAAACAGCGGTGAAACCCGAAGCAGACAGAACGTCTCCCCATTCTCCTGATAACCACATAAGCCCGCAAAGCGGCCTAGCGTTAACACTTCGAGAATATGGCTCGCCTGATGTGTCATCGATATCACATAGCTGCCAAATGCATTCGCGCTGACTTCTTTTTGTAATCGATTCATCAGTTGAAACACTGACAATATCTCTTTATTTTGCCCTTCTAATTTGGGTAATGGTGGTAATTCATGTCTTGCCAGCAGATCGGTGAGTAAAGACTGGCGTTGTGTTTCATCCAACTGTTGATAATCTTCACATAAGCCCGTTTGACGAAGAACCTGTGCCACTGCCTCAGTGTGTAATGTCGATTCCTGACGTACATCCAGGTGATATAAATAAAAGCCAAACGTTTCTACCAGTCGAATCAAATCGGTCAGTTCACTGCCGGCCAGATCGGCATCACCGTGTGAGACTAATGAATGATGAATGATGCGGAGATCCTGCAATAATTCCTCTTCATTCTGATAAGCCAGCCCCAATGAAGTGGGTTCAAGATCAGGACGAAAATATTGCTGCAATAGACGTAAATTATCTTCCAGCCGATGCCGCATCATATAAAGTTTTCGACGGTAAGGTTCATTCAGGAACCGATCTGGTTTGGCTCTGAAGGCACCGGCATAACGCTGCTCGGATTCATCAATATTCGCCGCTAATTCGTCACTGATTTGGCACAAAGGCTGTGAATGCGTGAGTTGGTAACTCAGTTTAGTGACATCTTCCAGATAACGCCGGATCACCGTACGTTTCTGTAACTGAATTGCCATATCAGTTGTTTCTGCGGTCACGAAAGGATTACCATCACGGTCACCACCAATCCATGAACCAAACTGAATATAACCCGGCACTTTAAATGTCGCACCCGCCGCGATTTCCTCTTTATAAACCCGGCGAATCGCATTTTCCATATTGCGATAACTTCTAGGCACCGCATCAAACAGGCTCACGTTGAAATAATAAAGACCATTCTTAATTTCATCACGCACGGTGGGTTTAACTGCACGCACTTCATCCGTTGACCACAGTAGTTGCACCTGTTTTTTTATCTCTGCCCGTGTGCGCTCTTCTTCAAAAGCCGTTAACGGATCATTGGTCAGCTTTTCATCAAGTAAGAAAATACGACGCAGGATTTCCATCAAGGTACGACGTTTTGACTCGGTCGGATGCGCCGTAAATACAGGCATATACACCATGGTATCCATCATATGCTGTAATTGCTCGAGGGTGACGCCTTCCTGTTTAAACTGGGTCAGGGTATCTAGATAGGACCCGTGCCATAAATCACGACCGTTACGAAGCTGGATCAGTCGGTTATGGTAGTTAAACGCTTCTTCCGCCGTATTTAGCAGACTGAAATACAAATTAAACGCCCGAATCACTTCACGGAGTGTCGTCGCATCCAGGGTATTCAGAAAACTTAATAACTCTGTTCGTAATAAAGCGTTATCGTCCTTGCGAAGATTGATAAAGCCCTTACGTAATCGCTCTACCGTCTCATAGACCTCACGGCCGGCACGCTCATCAATAACTTCACCAAGGATATGGCCAAGAAAGCGGACGTGTTGGCGCAGCTCTTTATCGTCAAGCATAGATAATTGCTCGACCGTACTTAGTACAGGTTCATAATCTGTCATAGTTTCAACGTTCGTTTACATGGTGATAGAGATCGATATAGATATTGGCGCTGTTTTCCCAACTGAAATCCCCCTCCATTGCGGTGATCATCAGTTTTCGCCATATCCGCGGATGCTGAAACAGTGCGATAGCGCGTTCCAGTGTTTCATATAAAGCTTCTGCTGAAGCCTCGTCAAAACAAAATCCATTAGCGGTGCCGGATTTACGGTTGTCGTCGTTAGCATCAACGACGGTATCAGCCAGGCCGCCGGTATTACGCACAATTGGCAGGGTACCATAACGCAGACTATACATCTGATTCAGGCCACAAGGCTCGAAACGGGACGGCATTAGAAAAACATCAACGCCAGCCTCAATCTGATGCGAAAGCTTTTCGTCATAGCCAATTGTTAATGCCACTTTATCAGGAAAACGGGCACGAAGTACACGTAATGCTTGCTCAAAATCTGATTCACCACTGCCCAGACAAATCAGCTGAACATCCTGTCCTTGTTCCAGTAAGCGTGTCACGGCTTCTATCGACAGATCAATGCCCTTTTGTGACACCAAACGGCTTATCAAGCCAATGAATAATGTCTGTTCAGATTGAGGTAAATAAAACTTTTGCTGCAATGCCTGCTTATTTTTCTTTTTACGGTTCGGTGTTTTTACTGAATAGTGATAATTCAAATAGGGATCAATGGCCGGATTCCACTCTTCATAATCAATCCCGTTTAAGATACCGCTTAAACGCCCCTGCTCAGCCCGATAAGATAATAAACCTTCTAAACCGTAACCAAATTCAGCATGACAAATCTCTTTGGCATAAGTTGGACTCACCGTTGTAATCTGATCACTAAAAATCAGGCCTGCTTTCATAAATGACATCAGCCCATAAAACTCTAGCCCCTCAATAGACCAGAGCGTTTCAGGTAAGTCGAGCGCATCAAACACCGGGCGTTCAAATAATCCCTGATAGGCCATATTATGGATAGTGAAAATGGTGTCAGGTTTATTTTCTCTCGGCGATAACAGAGCCGGCGCCAAACCCGTTTGCCAATCATTACAATGCAAAATATCCGGTTTCCAGTCCAGACCAGCTTCATCCATGGCCAAGGCTACAATGGCGCGACAAAACAGACTAAAGCGAGCCGCATTATCCTCCCAGTCGTAACCATCAGGGTGGCTGTAAGGGCCACCATTTCTGTCAAAGTGATATGGTGAATTTAATAACCATACGATAACTTCGGTACCTGGTAATCGCGCTTCGATTATCTCTACAGGCATGTGATAACCATCCAGTTTCAATGTCGCGACTATTTGAATCTTTTCAATTTTTTGCAGGCATTGGCGATAGGCAGGCATAAAAATTCTGACATCTTGTCCATGTTGCGCCAGAGCAGTCGGTAAGCTGGCAGAAACATCAGCCAAGCCGCCGGTTTTCATTAAAGGATGAACTTCACTACTGGCAAAAAGAATTTTTCGCACGCTTATCTCCCAAAAATTGTACAATTCTCCAAATTATATACGGTCAACGGCTGAGTAATAGCCTGCAACGGGAGAAATCATGCAATCTTGTACCATTGTTATTTTTGGCGCCACAGGCGACTTATCTAAGAAAAAGTTATTGCCTGCTTTATACCATCTTGATGCGGAAAAGCGTTTAACGGCAGATACACGCATTATCTGTATGGGTCGTCGCGAATCCAGTCAAGAAGATTGGAAAGCACAGGTCACAGAATTTGTCAGCCCCAAAGCACGTGGCGGCGTGAATAGTGATCTTCTCAACACATTCCTGGACCGTATTCATTATTTCCAATGCGACATTAATGATGCATTCAGCTATCACGAATTGAATACATTAATTACTTCAGAAGAAAATAATTTCTCACAGAACATTGTTTTCTATCTCTCTATCGCCCCTGCTTTATTCGGTGTTGTGGGAGATCAGTTAGCCGCCGTTGGCCTGAATAAAGAAGATAATGGCTGGCGTCACCTAGTGGTGGAAAAACCCTTTGGTTACGACCAGAAGAGCGCTGAAGAATTAGAAGGTATTTTGCGCAAAAACTTCACAGAACAACAAACCTATCGTATTGATCATTATCTAGGTAAAGGCACTGTACAGAATATTTTTGTATTCCGCTTTGCTAACTTGTTGCTGGAGCCATTATGGAACCGTAACTATATTGATCACGTCCAGATTACTCATGCTGAACAACAAGGCGTTGGTGGCCGCGCCGGTTACTACGATACCTCTGGCGCGCTGCGCGATATGATCCAAAGTCACTTGATGCAAGTCATGGCACTCGTGGCAATGGAACCGCCAGCAGACTTAGGTGATGAATCATTACGCGATGAAAAAGTAAAAGTCCTAAAAGCAATTCGTCCTATTACTGAAGATATCGTCGATGACCATGCCTTCCGCGCACAATATGCGGCAGGTGAAGTCAATGGTAAAAAAGAACCTGGTTATCTGGAAGATGATGAAGTACCTAATGACAGCGTGACAGAAACTTACGCCGCTATGAAGCTTTATATCGATAACTGGCGTTGGCGCGGTGTACCGTTCTATTTAAGAACGGGTAAATGCATGCCTGAATCTAAAGCGATGATTGCTATCCGCTTTAAGAAACCACCTCAAGAATTATTTAAAGATACGGTGATTGGTGACAGTCATGCCAACTGGATCGTCATGGGGCTGCAACCAGACAATACCTTACGTATTGAACTGCAAGCCAAACAACCTGGTTTAGAATTAAGCAACCACACAGTGGCACTTGAAACAGTTGAAACCGAAGACACAAAACACCGCTTAGATGCCTATGAGGCATTAATTCTGGATGCTATTTTAGGTGACCGCTCACTGTTCCTTCGCTCTGATGAAGTCAACCTGGCATGGAAAGTCGTTGATCCTGTCATCGAGAAATGGGCAAAAGATAAAAGCTTTGTTCACACCTACCCTGCGGGTACATGGGGACCTGAAGAAGTAAGCCGTATTCAGGACAATTCATGTCACGCATGGCGCAACAACATTTAATCTGTTCTACAACAAAAAAGCCGGCTTCAAGCCGGCTTTTTTATTTCATCTATATACAAACTTAATTCATCGCCTGCCCGAGTTGAATTTTTTTCTCTGGCTGCCATTCTTGATTAAAGGGTTTCATACCAGCAGGTAATAACATCACTACCGTCGAGCCCATATTAAACCGGCCCATTTCCTGGCCTTTTTCAAATGATAGCGCTTCATCTCCTACATAAGTCCAGTTTTCGATTGTTTTACCATAAGGTGGAGTTATCTGGCCGGCCCATACCGTTTCCATACTGCCAACAAAAATAGCTCCCACCAATACCAAAACAACATCACCAAATTCCGTGTCAAATACACAAATAACACGTTCATTACGAGCAAATAATCGGGGTACGGCTCTCGCGGTTCGAGGATTAACTGAAAATAATTTTCCAGGCACATAACGCATTGCCTTTAACTTTCCTGCTACCGGCATGTGGATACGATGATAATCGCGAGGTGATAAATAAATGGTGGCAAATTGCCCATTATCGTAGCGCTGCGCCAACGCCTTATCGCCCCCCAATAATTCTTCAACACTGTAACTTCGCCCCTTAGCCTGAACAATGGTTTGCTCAATGATAGGTCCTATTTGACTCACGGCCCCATCGACGGGTGAAACAACCACATCCTTTCCTGCAGCAAGGGGACGAATGCCCTGACGAAGTTCACGCGTAAAGAAAGCATTGAAGCTTGGATAAAAATTACGATCAGACACCGCAGCTTCACTCAAGTTGACGTCAAACTTCCAAGTAATAAAACGGATAAATGCATTCTTAAACCATGTCATCTGACTATGTGTCAGCGCATGCATGATGACAGATAAGGTATGCTGCGGAATCACATACTGCGGCAACGTCAAAATCACATCAGATAGTTTGCTGAACCAAGAAGGTTGTTGGTGTTTTTGCGTTTTACTCATGCCTGCCTCTTTAACCAATTGCCCAAGCTTGTCATAATTCTGTGTAAACCTTTATCGAAATAAATCATGGAGTATAACAAGCAATGAAGAAGTCGCTGTCGCTAATCACCATCTTATTAATGTCTCTGTTAGTGACGCCGATTCATGCTGCTGATGAAAGCGAGAAAACACCACCTGTTTATTACAAAATCGAAGAACCCTTCACTATCAACTTTGTTAATCAGAGTCAGAAACGAGCACGCTACCTGCAAATCAAAGTTGCTTTAATGGCTTCAAGCCAGGAAGCTATGGATAGTGCTGTACTCAATCTGCCCATGATTCAGGATGAGTTAAGAACATTGTTTTCACAACAAACATACGAGTCGGTGACGACGATACAAGGCAGAGAAAAATTAGATGCTCTTGCAACTGAACGCGTACAAAAAGTACTACAAGAAGAAACAGGCAACAGTGATATCAAAAAAGTCTATTTTACGAGTTTCATTCTCCAATAAGCGGCACACTCTTTGCTTAAGATAAACTAACAAAACGGAATAACAATACCATGGCTGAAGAACGCGAAGACATTGAAATTACTGAAGGCAAAGGTGGTAAGAAAAAACTGCTGATTATCATCATTGCTGCATTAGTACTGATCGGAGGCGGTGTAGCGGCATTTTTGCTAATGAGTGGCGGTGACGAACAGGCTGAAGAAGAGAAAGTTGAAGTCAAACAACCCCCTATTTATTACGCCATTGAAGAACCTTTCATTGTGAATTTCTCTGAGCAAAGCAAAGGCGAAGTGAAATACATGCAGATCAAACTTAAGGTTAAAGCCCGCTCTCAGGATGTGATTGATGCGGTCACGCTTAACCTGCCAGCGATTCAACATGAGCTAAATATGCTGTTCTTTAGTCAAAATTATGACGAACTTCAGACTGTCGAAGGTACCAAAGCCTTGCAACAAGCTTGTTTAAATACCATAAATGAAATTTTGAAAAATGAATCTTCCGTTGATGGACAACTGGAAGCCGTCTACTTTACCAGCTTCATAATGCAATAATCATGGCTGTTCATGACATCCTTTCACAAGATGAAGTAGATGCGCTGCTTAATGGCTTGGGTGATGGCGATCTTGAAACTGATTCATCAGACAATAATGCCAATGTAGGCACCCGACCATACGACTTCGGCAATGAAGAACGTATCATCCGTGGCCGGATGCCAACCCTGGAAATGATTAATGAGCGTTTTGGTCGTTATTTAAGGATCAGCCTTTTTAATATGCTGCGCCGCTCTGCTGAAATCTCAGTGGGCGGTGTGCAGGTGATGAAATTCTCTGAGTACATACACACTTTATTTGTACCGACCAGTCTGAACTTGATTCATCTACATCCGCTCAGAGGCACGGGCTTGGTGGTGTTTGAGCCCAAATTAGTCTTTACATTTTTAGATAATTTTTTTGGTGGAGATGGTCGTTTTCAAGCACGTATTGAAGGAAGAGAGTTCACCTCAACCGAGCTACGCGTCATCAATATGGTTCTCAACCTCTGTTTCAAAGACCTGACTGAAGCCTGGTCGCCAGTGATGCCGGTTGAATTCGAGTTTGTTAACCACGAAGTCAATCCACAATTTGCCAATATTGTGAATCCAAGTGAAGTCGTGGTTATCTCTACCTTCCATGTCGATTTAGACGGTGGCAGTGGCGATATCCACATTACTTTCCCCTACTCTATGCTTGAACCTATTCGTGAGTTGCTGGACACCGGCTTACAAAGTGACCGCAGCATGGATGATGGACGCTGGGAAAAATCCATGCGTGAAGAAATTATGCTGGCTGATGTAGAGCTCTGGGCAAACTTAGCTCAAGCCACATTATCACTTGGACAAATAATGAAATTAAAACCAGGGGATATCATCCCGATTGATATGCCCAAGCAAGTCACGACCATGGTAGAAGACATTCCCATGTTTCGTGCCACATTTGGTGAACATCATGAAAAAACGGCATTAAAAATCATGGAAATTATTGAACATCCTCACGATACAAGTTCAACGATCCACCTGAAAAAAGGTAAAAAATTATGAGTGAAGACACCCAGACACAAGATCAGGAATTGGCTGACGAATGGGCGGCTGCACTGGAACAACAAGGTGATGCCGATGGTGCTGAAGAGGATCCATGGGCAGCCGCTTTAGAAGAGCAAGCTGAATCAGAAGCCAGTCAAAAAGCGAATCCTGCTCCAGTAGCCAAGCTTGATGATGAAGGAAGACCAAAATCAGATGTCGATCTGGATATGGTGATGGATATTCCTGTCACTATCTCAATGGAAATTGGTCGTACCAAAATCAGTATTCGTAACCTTTTACAACTCAGTCAGGGCTCAGTGGTTGAGCTAGATAGACTGGCGGGTGAACCGATGGATGTGCTTGTCAACGATACTCTAATTGCCCATGGTGAAGTTGTTGTGGTTAACGATAAGTTTGGTATTCGTCTGACGGATATTATCAGCACATCAGAACGTATCAAGAAATTGCGCTGATGAAAAAACTCTGGCCTCTCATAATCGGCTTGGGCTTTTCAGTATCAAGCTATGCTGCTACTGAGTCCGCGACGCATAGCCTAAACCAGTCACCACTGTCCGCCCTTAATTTATTGCAAACCTTATTTGGTTTGTTACTGGTTCTGGCCTGTATTGTCGCCGTAGCTTGGCTACTGAAACGGACAAATCGCTTTCACGCCGCCGCCAACGGTAAATTAAAGGTCATTGCAGGCATTCCGTTGGGTACCAGAGAGCGTGTCATTTTGGTACAAATCGGTGAAGAACAATTATTACTTGGGGTAACGGCTCAACAGATTAATACCTTACACAAACTGGAAACACCGTTAACAGAGATCGAATCGTCATCTCCCAATGAATTCGCCAATAAACTTCGCCAGTTAATGCAACGAGGTGATACATGATACGACTGTTGCTGAGTCTATGCTTATTGGCATTTCCATTAATCAGTCTCGCTGATCCCGGCATTCCGGCTGTGACGGTGACTGATGGTGAAGGTGGACAAAGCTATAGCGTCACCTTACAAATTCTGGCATTAATGACGGCGCTCACATTACTGCCTGCTGCTTTAATGATGATGACCTCTTTCACCCGGATTATTATTGTCTTAGCAATATTACGTCAGGCGATTGGTGTGCAATCCACCCCCTCCAATCAGGTACTCATCGGCTTAGCCTTGTTTCTGACTATTTTTATCATGCATCCGGTGTTTAACCATGCATACAATGATGGCATTGTGCCGTATATGAATGGCGACATCGAGTTTACGCAAGCTATTGAACAGACTGGGCAACCGTTTAAAGAATTTATGCTTGCTCAAACACGGGAAAGTGATATTGCCTTATTTGCTTCTATTGGCGGCTATGAAGAAATGCAAACACCGCAGGATATTCCCTACAGTTTGTTACTACCCTCATTTGTGACCAGTGAACTTAAAACTGCGTTTCAGATTGGGTTTCTGATTTTTATTCCGTTTCTGATTATTGATTTAGTGGTGGCCAGTGTGCTGATGGCAATGGGGATGATGATGCTTTCTCCTATGTTGATATCACTACCCTTTAAATTAATGCTGTTCGTACTTATTGATGGATGGGCACTCCTTATGGGTACCTTAGCTTCGAGTTTTTACGTGTAATTATGACGCCAGAAACCGTTCTCACCGTGATGCAGCAGACCTTACAGATCATCTCGATTTTGATCGCTGCTATTTTACTACCCGCACTGTTGATTGGGCTTCTGGTCAGCATGTTTCAGGCGGCGACTTCAATCAATGAACAAACGTTGAGTTTTATTCCTAAACTGTTTATCACCCTGCTTGTACTGGTGATGGCCGGACCATGGATGCTGGAAATGGTGCTTGGCTTCACTCGTCGTTTGTATGAAGAAATACCGTTTCTTATCGGTTAATGATGGAAATCAGCACCGCTGAGATTACCGGTATGTTAGGGCTTTATATGTGGCCCTTCATTCGTATTGCAGCCATGATCATGGTCTCCCCGATTTTTAGTAGTAATTTTTTAAGTACCCGCACACGCATCATTATCGCCCTGGCCATCAGTATTATTCTGGTACCGAATATCCCCGCCAGTATGCCTAGCGTTGAACCGCTAAGTGTCGAAGGTTTATTGATCATCGCTCAGCAAATTCTGATTGGCGCCTGCATGGGCTTTATGCTGCAATTACTGTTCAATGCCTTTATCGTTGCCGGGCAAATCATTGCGATGCAGATGGGGTTGGGCTTTGCCTCCATGGTTGACCCACAAAACGGCGTACTGGTCCCGGTCATCAGTCAGTTTTATCTGATTTTTATCACATTACTGTTTATCACCGTAGATGGGCATTTGATTCTAATTAAGGTGTTATCCGAAAGTTTTGTCACCATGCCGATTTCTGCAAGCGGCTTAACCCCTACTGATCTTCGGGATATTGCTGCTCAGGCAAGTTGGATGTTTGCTGCTGGCGTCATTATTGCTTTACCTGCGATAGGTTCCATTATGATGGTCAATTTAGCGTTTGGTATCTTATCGCGTGCTGCACCGCAAATCAGTCCATTCTCTATCGGCTTTCCGATGACCATTGTGATGGGGTTTGTCATTATGTTTGTGACCTTGCCATTAGTGGCTGATCACTTACTGGAGATGACAGATCACATATTACAACTGATAAGGTTAATGGTGGTTCAGGATGGCTGAGCAAACTGGACAAGAAAAAACAGAACAGCCTACGGGCAAGCGTTTAGAAGACGCCCGACAAAAAGGCCAGGTTCCACGTTCAAAAGAATTAACTACGGTGATGGTTCTGGTAGCCAGTGCCATCGCTCTTTTTTTTATGGGAAGCAGTCTGATTGCGGATATGGCTGCGGTCATGAATGAATCCCTTACCCTGACCCAAAAACAAATATTTGATCCGATGGCGATGGTGCATCATTTCATGCATATGATCGAAATTATTTCTTTTGATTTGGGCATGTTCCTTGCCGTCACTGTCTTTGCAGCACTGGCAGCACCAGCCCTCATAGGCGGCTGGAATTTTTCCACACAAGCCATGGCGTTTAAACCTGAAAAAATGGATCCCATTAAGGGGCTTAAACGCGTTTTTGGTCCTCAAGGTTTAGCTGAGCTGGCAAAAGCCTTAGGTAAATTCATTCTTATTGGTGCTATATCTACCGCAATTTTGTGGGGAATACGTGACCAATTATTGACGCTTGGCAGCCAGGAAGTGAACGTTGCCATGACCGATTTAGGTTATTTAACGTTGTGGGTATTTCTTGCAATCACAGCCAGTTTGATTTTAATCGCACTCATCGACGTGCCATTTCAATTATGGAATCACAACCGTCAACTGCGGATGACCAAGCAGGAAGTCAAAGATGAAATGAAACAAACAGACGGTAACCCTGAAGTCAAAGGTCGTATCAGACGTATGCAGATTCAAATGTCCCAGCAGCGGATGATGCAGGATATTCCCTCAGCGGATGTCGTTATTACTAACCCGACTCATTACGCTGTCGCGCTTCGTTATGATCAATCTCGTCCTGGCGCACCTATTGTTGTGGCTAAAGGCGCAGATTTGATTTCACAACAAATTCGACTGGTGGCACAAAATAATGAAGTCCCTATTCTGGCAGCACCACCGCTGACTCGTGCCGTATATTATTCAACAGAAATCGGCGAAGAAATTCCATCTGGTCTATATATTGCAGTAGCTCAGGTACTGGCTTTTGTATTCCAATTGCGTCGCTACCGAAAACAAGGTGGCAAGAAACCGCATTTGAATCCAGAAGATTTGCCAATACCTGAAGAATTTAGACGAGATTAACGCTACATGGAAAATAACGTACTGGCTGCCCGTTTTAAATCAGTTGTAAACGGTCAATTAGCCACGCCAATGCTACTGGTGGCATTGCTGGCCATGGTTATCCTTCCCTTACCAGCTTTTATGCTGGATATGCTATTTACCTTTAATATCGCCCTATCACTGGTGATTGTACTTGCCAGTATTTACATGCTTAAACCGCTGCACTTTGCAGCCTTTCCCAGTATTTTGTTGATCGCAACCCTACTGCGCTTAGCATTAAATGTCGCCTCAACCCGCATCATTCTGCTGGAAGGACACACCGGAGCGGCGGCGGCTGGTAACGTTATCGAAGCTTTTGGCGAGTTCGTGATTGGTGGTAACTATGCTGTCGGTTTTGTGGTGTTTTCTATCCTCGTCATTATTAACTTTGTCGTGGTCACCAAAGGTGCTACACGTATTGCCGAAGTTAGTGCCCGCTTCACTCTGGACTCTATGCCTGGTAAGCAAATGGCGATCGATGCTGATTTAAACGCTGGTCTTATCGATCAGGATGAAGCACGTCGTCGTCGTGAAGAAATTATGCAGGAATCAGACTTTTACGGTTCCATGGACGGTGCCAGTAAGTTTGTCCGTGGTGATGCTGTCGCCGGTATCCTAATCCTGTTTATCAATATTATTGGCGGTTTCATTATCGGTGTTGCCCAACATGATTTGAGTTTTTCTCAAGCCGCACAGAACTACACATTATTAACTATTGGTGATGGTCTGGTTGCCCAGTTACCTTCATTATTACTGGCATCAGCAGCCGGCCTGCTGATTACACGCTCCACAAAAGAACAGGATATGGGGCAACAGATTGTCAGTCAGTTATTGAGTAATCCCAAAACCTTGGCGGTGACATCGATTATTATCGGTGGACTCGGTTTAATTCCAGGTATGCCAAATATCCCCTTCCTGATTCTAGCCGCCATCGGTGGTGGCAGTGCATTTATGATTCATCAGCGTCAAAAAGTCGCCACGCAGAATGAATTAACGGCGTCCCAACAACCTTCATCTGAGACTTCCCGTGAGCAACGTGAACTCAGTTGGGATGATTTGAGCCCGGTTGATCCTATTGGCCTGGAAGTGGGTTATCGCCTTATTCCTCTGGTAGATAAAAACCAGGGCGGACAATTAATGAATAGAATCAAAGGAATACGTAAGAAAATCTCACAAGAAATGGGCTTTTTGATCCCACCGGTACATATTCGCGATAATTTGGATCTGGCACCAACGGCCTATCAAATCACCCTGTTTGGGGTGACATTTGGTGAAGCAGAAGTACATCCAGACAGAATGTTGGCTATCAACCCAGGTCAGGTTTTTGGTGCGCTTGAAGGTATCAAAACACAAGATCCTGCTTTTGGACTTGATGCTACCTGGATCGAAACCGGTCAACGAGAATATGCACAAGCGCAAGGCTACACCGTTGTTGATGTCGACACGGTTATTGCTACCCATTTGAGTAAGATTTTGAATAATCACGCCCATGATCTGCTGGGACGTGAAGAAGTTCAGCACTTGCTCGATAACCTTGGAAAATCTGCGCCTAAACTAGTTGAAGGTCTGGTGCCTGATACCGTGCCATTAGGTACGGTACAAAAAGTCTTACAAAACCTGTTGGAAGAAAACATTCCTGTGCGTGACATTCGCACCATCACCGAAGCGATTTCTGAACAGGCGAGTCGTAATCCAGATCCTGAAGCCATTACAGCCGCAACGCGTATGGCACTGAGTCATTCCATTATTCAGCATATCAATGGCACTCGCACTGATTTGCCGATTATCACCTTAGATCCAGAACTGGAACAGATATTGCTAAAAACTTTACAGGCATCGGGAGAAGGTGGAGCCAGCCTGGAACCAGGACTGGCAGAGAATATGCACAAGAACTTGCAGGAAGCCACTCAAAGACAGGAAATGACGGGTGACTCAGCTATTCTGGTAGTTCAGGCAGGTTTGAGAAGTTGGATTTCTCGTTTTATTCGCCACTCCATTCCCGGTTTGAACGTGTTGTCCTATAACGAAATACCGGATGACAAACAAATAAGAATAGTGGCCAATATCGGCCGATGAATTAGAGTTTGAGGTTGATGTATGAAAATCAAACGTTTCCAGGCAGCTGATGTACGTCAAGCTATCCGAGAAGTAAGAGATGTTCTCGGTCCGGATGCAGTCATTCTCTCCAACACACGTGTTGACGGTGGGATTGAGATCGTCGCGGCCACTGATTATGACGAATCGCAGTTTCGTCGTCAGTCTCAGGTAGACGAAGCGCCACAACCTCATGTATCTCCAAGGGTAGAAATTAATCCCAGTCTTGAGAGTAATTCGTTTGAGCCATCTCAGCCTGCTCCGAAACAAAATATCTGGTCTCAGGAACCCACTTTAGTCCAGATGCGTAAAGAAATCGCTGGCTTACGTAATATGCTGCAAAACCAGCTTTCCGATCTGACATGGAAAGATATGGAACGTCAAAATCCAACTCAGGTACAGCTACTGAAGCGCTTTATGCAAATGGGTATTGATGTTGAACTTGCCAAATCCATTACCGCAAAAATACAAGGTATTGATGATTTAGAAACAGCATGGCGTCATTGTCTCGGGCAGTTAGCCTCTCAAATTCATCTCACTGAAGAAGATATTTTATCGCAGGGCGGCATCTATGCCCTGGTCGGACCAACCGGTGTTGGCAAAACCACTACCATCGCTAAACTGGCCGCTCGTTGCGCTCTAAAGCATGGCGCCCGGCAGGTTGCCCTGATCACTACTGACTGCTATCGCATTGGTGGACAAGAGCAGTTACGCACCTATGCCAGGATTCTAGGCGTACCTGTCAGAGTTGCCCGAACCCATGCTGAGCTGACTGAAACACTTAATGACCTGCTTGATCGCCGCTTTATCCTGATAGATACTGCGGGAATGAATCAACGTGATATAAAACTGACAGAGAAGTTTGCCGTGATTAAACAGCAGTCACCTCGTGTCAAAACTTACTTAACGATGTCAGCGAACACTCAAACAAGTGCTATGGATGATATTATTAATGCCTATTCTCACTTGAACTTGAGCGGCTGTATCCTGACAAAAACAGATGAAGCCAGCAGTCTTGGTGGTGCCGTTTCAGCTTTAGTGCGGCATCGTTTACCACTGGCCTATATTGCTAATGGTCAGCAGGTTCCTGAGGATCTGAGTCTCGCCCGGCCAAATACACTTGTTAATCAGGCCAGTGAGTTGATGAATGATGAGCAACAACTGGATCCTCAAACAGTATCCAGTTATGGAGGTTTTGCCGCCTATGGCTGAAAATACCCATGATCAAGCTGCTGGCCTTCGAAAAATGGCGCAAGCAGCCAGACCAGTGAAGGTCATTGCTATTGCCAGTGGTAAAGGTGGGGTTGGTAAAACCAATGTCACCGTTAACTTGGGCGTTGCACTTGCTGCATTGGGCAAAGAAGTCGTTCTATTGGATGCTGACTTAGGCTTGGCAAATATTGACGTTATGTTAGGGCTTCATCCTCAATTCAATCTGCTTCATGTTCTGGATGGCTCAAAAACACTGAATGAAATAATTGTTGAGGGTCCCTCTGGTTTAAAAATCATTCCTGCGACGTCTGGCGTGAAAAAAATGGCCGAGTTAAGCAGTGCTGAACACGCTGGCATGATACAAGCCTTCAGCGAAATGGATCAGCATATTGATGTTTTACTTATCGATAGTGCAGCCGGGATCGCAGATAGTGTTATCAGCTTTAGTAAAGCTGCTCAAGAAGTCATTGTGGTGGTGTGTGATGAACCCGCTTCCATCACCGATGCTTACGCTTTAATCAAATTACTCAGTCGTGAACACCAAGTAGAGCGCTTCCATATCGTCACTAATATGTGTAGAAGTGTACAAGAAGGTCGTGAACTGTTTGATAAAATTTCGCTAGTCTGTGATCGCTTTCTCGACGTCACCCTCGATTTTATGGGTATAGTACCGTTTGATGAGGATTTAAGACGGTCTGTCAAGAAACAACGCAGTGTAGTAGAAGCATTTCCACGTAGCAAAGCGGCTACAGCGTTTAATCATTTAGCTAAAAAAATAGAGTATTGGCCAGTACAGAAGCAGCCACGTGGGCACATGGAATTTTTTGTTGAAAGACTCATTCAGGCAAGTATGGAAATGGTATGAGCAACAGAGCTGTCATGTACACATCGGGTCAAAGTAAATCAGAATTGATTGAACAGCACGCGCCTTTGGTAAAGCGAATCGCTTATCACATGATCGCCAGACTGCCAGCATCGGTTGATGTAGAAGATTTGATCCAGGCAGGTATGATTGGCTTACTTGATGCTTCACATCAGTATAACTCAGCTCAGGGTGCCAGTTTTGAAACCTATGCCGGTATCCGTATTCGTGGTTCGATGCTGGATGAAATCCGACGTAATGACTGGGCACCGAGATCCGTTCATAGAAAAGCCCGAGAAATTGCAGAACAAATGCATAAAATAGAACAAGAAAAAGGGCGAAATGCTTCAGACAGTGAAGTAGCGAGTGCACTTGGTATCGATATCAATGAATACTATCAACAGTTAAATGATTCGAGTGGTTATCAGATTTTCAGTCTTGACGAGTTTACTGATAATGATGAAACCCATGCTCATCCAATATCTGTCGACCCCAGCGGACCCGATGATGAAGTTCAGGATGATGATTTCCAACAGGCATTGGCACAAGCCATAGACACACTACCAGAGCGAGAGCGCTTATTAATGAGCCTGTATTATAATGACGAATTAAATTTAAAGGAGATAGGCGAGGTTCTGGGAGTCAGTGAATCCAGGGTCAGTCAGATTCATAGCCAAACTGTGATTCGACTTCGCGCCAAACTTCGTGACTGGATTATGTAAATTTTGGAGGTGTGCTTTGGATAAAAATATGAAGATCCTGATCGTGGATGATTTTTCCACAATGCGTCGGATAATAAAAAACCTGTTACGAGATCTGGGATTTAACAATACGCAAGAAGCTGATGATGGTCTTACGGCCTTGCCTATTCTTCAGGCAGGCGGAATTGATTTTCTGGTCACCGATTGGAATATGCCAGGCATGCAAGGTATTGATCTGCTTAAAACTGTTCGTGCCGATGAAAAACTTTCATCACTACCGGTTCTGATGGTCACCGCCGAAACAAAACGCGAGCAGATTATTGAAGCGGCACAGGCTGGCGTGAATGGTTATATCGTCAAGCCATTTACTGCAGCAACGCTTAAAGAAAAAATCGAAAAGATTTTTGAACGCATCAACGCACAATAAGGAGCACTCGGCTCATGGCTTCAGCAAATCAGGCAACCCAATTAGAAGCAGCACGAGCCCTCGTCGAGGCGCTTGAAAAGAATGATGAGATCGCTGCTGAGGAACAACTGACAATTCTGGCAAAAGCACAGGAAAGTCATTTATTCAAAGAAGTAGGCAAGCTTACACGTGAACTTCATGATTCTTTGAATAACTTCAATCTTGATGCAAAACTGGTCGATTTAACCCAGAATAATATGCCTAACACACGTGAACGGCTTAACTATGTCATCACCACGACAGAAGAAGCGGCACACAAAACCTTAGGTTACATCGATAACACCTTACCTTTAGCTCAAGAACTCCGAAATACTGCCGAAAAGATAGATGAGAGTTGGCACCGTTTTCGGAAAAAGGAAATGAATGCAGATGAGTTTCGCTTGTTGGTAAAAGAAATAGAAGAGTATTTACCTACAGTGAAACAACATGCAGATCAGGTTCACCATAATTTATCTGAAATGATGTTGGCTCAGGGCTTCCAGGACTTAACAGGACAAGTGATTCGTCAGGTTATTAGCTTGGTAGAAGAAGTGGAAGACAGTTTAGTGCAGTTAGTCAAAGTGGCTGGCAAACCGAAACAGTCTCCGAATAAAAAAGAAATTGACCCAATTAAAGCCGAAGGTCCGCAGATAAATGCACAAGACAACCCGAACGTGGTGAATAACCAGGATGATGTGGATGACTTGTTATCTAGCCTCGGCTTCTGAGGAAATGATTCATGGCGCTGGACACAGATGATGAAATCCTGCAAGACTTTCTTGTTGAAGCAGAAGAAATATTAGAAGGTCTGAATGAGCAACTTGTTGAGCTAGAAAATAGCCCGCAAGATGCCGATCTCCTTAACTCCATCTTTCGTGGTTTTCATACCATTAAAGGTGGTGCAGGCTTTCTTAGTCTGGAAGCGATGGTCAATCTTTGCCACAAGAGCGAGGACTTATTCAATCTGTTAAGACAAGGTGAACGCTTTGTCGATGCCGATATGATGGATACCTTCCTCAAAGTGCTCGATATTCTTAATACGATGTTTGCCGAAATTAAATCCGGTCAATATCCAAGCCCTGCTGATAATGAAATTATTGAGCAATTATCTGTATACATCAATAATGATTCAGCCGTGGGTGCGCCAGAGCCAGAACCAGAAGTCGCGCCTGAAGAACAAGTTGAGGAAGTTGCGCCATCTCAAGGATCAGAATCAGCCAGTACAGCTGCAGATGATGAAATCACGGATGATGAATTTGAAGCTTTATTAGACCAGCTCCATGGTAATTCTGCGCCAGGCATTAAAGACACAGAAAAAGCAAGTACACCTGCTCCTACCCCAACACCCACTTCAACAGGTAGTGATGACATAACTGAAGAAGAGTTTGAGGCTCTTCTGGATGAATTACAGGGAGCAAAAAAGGCACAAGCTGAGCCCCCCGCCCCAACGCCATCCGTGCCCAAACCAGCTAGCCCGCCAGCATCTGATAAAGCGGCAGAAACCAAAGCTTCTGCACCGAAACCAGTAGAAAAAGCCCCTGCTGCTGAAAAGGTTGAAGCGAAAGCGGCTCCTGCCAAACAAGCAGCGGATACCAGTGTACGTGTTGATACAAGCCGTCTTGATGAAATCATGAATATGGTGGGTGAACTTGTACTGGTAAGAAACCGTATAAGCACGCTTGAATCAGCGTTTGAAAATGAAGAGATGGCAAAGGCTGTCAATAATCTGCGCGTGGTCACAGGGGATTTACAGACGGCTGTGATGAAAACGCGTATGCAGCCAATCAAAAAAGTATTTGGTCGCTTCCCTCGCGTTGTGCGGGATATAGCCAGAAGCCTTAAAAAAGATATTGATCTTGAGCTTCGTGGTGAGGAAACCGATCTTGATAAAAACTTAGTTGAGGCACTGGCCGATCCGCTTGTGCATTTGGTCAGAAATGCGGTGGATCATGGTATTGAAATGCCAGATGTGCGTGAAGCTGCTGGTAAACCTCGTCAAGGTAAAGTCGTCCTCTCTGCCGCTCAGGAAGGTGATCATATCTTACTGACTATCGCTGATGATGGTGCGGGTATGAACCCTGAAACCCTGCGCCGTAAAGCTGTTGAAAAAGGCATGATGGATGAAGACACAGCAGGAAGACTCACAGAATCCGAGTGCTTTTCACTGATCTTCTCTCCCGGTTTTTCCATGAAACAGGAAATATCAGATATTTCCGGCCGTGGTGTCGGTATGGACGTGGTAAAAACCAGCATATCGAAACTGAATGGCGTTATCGATATTCAATCTGAAGTCGGTGTGGGTACAACCCTCTCTATTAAGGTCCCACTGACATTAGCCATTATGCCGACATTGATGGTGATGTTGGGTGAACAAATTTTTGCATTCCCGTTGGTTAACGTGAATGAGATATTCCATCTCGATCTTTCTAAAACCAATGTGGTGGATGGTCAACAAACCATTATGGTGAGAAATAAAGCCTTACCCTTATTTTATCTCAGCAAATGGCTGACCAAAGGTCGGACTGATGGCAAAAAACCTGAAATTGAACATGTTGTTATCGTAAATGTAGGTACTCAGCGTGTCGGCTTTGTGGTCGATGTCCTGCTGGGGCAAGAAGAAGTTGTTATTAAACCACTTGGAGCTTTGTTACAAGGAACTCATGGGTTTGCTGGCGCGACTATTACTGGTGACGGCCGCATTGCATTAATTCTGGATTTCCCTGAATTAATGA
The DNA here is from genome assembly GCF_030159795.1 of Methylophaga thalassica. NCBI lineage: Bacteria > Pseudomonadati > Pseudomonadota > Gammaproteobacteria > Thiotrichales > Piscirickettsiaceae > Methylophaga > Methylophaga thalassica. The sequence continues at coordinate 358,690 of NZ_BSND01000005.1, forward strand.
AAGTCCATGCTAACCGTGGATATTAGGAGCAGGTGTGACGGTTAAGGTTCTGATAGTCGATGACTCAAGTTTTTTCCGTAAACGTCTTGCTGAAATCATAGCAACCGATCCGCGACTTCAAGTCATTGCCACTGCCAGTAATGGCGAAGAAGCTATCAGGGAAGTACAACGTCACCATCCCGATGTGGTCACAATGGACTTAGAAATGCCGGTGATGGATGGCATTACCGCCGTACGTAAAATAAAAGCAATCCGTAATACACCCGTCCTTATGTTGTCGACCTGGACCACGGAAGGAGCGAAATCGACGCTGGATGCACTGGAAGCCGGTGCGACAGATTTTTTACCAAAGCGTTTTGAAGATTTATCGAGTGATAAAGTTGAAGCTCAACGCAAGCTTTGCCAGCGAATATATCAACTGTCCAGTGGCTTTCACGCCAATCACTCAGATTTATCAGCGGCGAACAGAATAGTCAAAAGCCAAGTATCTGTTCCAGTGAAAGCTGATAAGTCCTCAAATACGACACCTGAGCTGGTTGCCATCGGTACCTCGACAGGTGGCCCGGTTGCTCTACAAAAAGTATTAACACAATTGCCGGCGAATTTTCCTTGTCCTATTTTATTAATTCAGCACATGCCGGCCACATTTACACCCTCATTTGCAGAACGCTTGAATACACAATGTGCAATTCGGGTAAAACAGGCAGAAAATGGTGAAGTGTTGCAAGCGGGTACAGCCTATCTGGCACCTGGCGGCCAACAAATGTTACTTAAAGGCCGCCCAAATCATCTCTATGTCAGTATCGAAGCAGGTGACGCTAATGAGACCTACAAACCCTGTGTGGATCTGACATTTGATTCTATTGCCAATATATGTGGAGCCAAAACCTTAGCTGTTATCTTGACGGGTATGGGTAGTGATGGTCGTAATGGCTGTGAAAATATCAAGAAAAGAACTGGCACCGTATGGGCTCAGGATCAACAAAGCAGTACGATTTATGGCATGCCAATGGCTGTCGCTAAAGCTGGCCTGGCTGACAAAATTCTCGATATCAACGACATTGGTCGACAACTGGCGGAACTGAGTTGATATGGATATTTTGAGTATCCTCGGACTCATTATTGGTTTTGGGGCCATACTGATAGGCCAGTATCTTGAAGGCGGTCATATTGACACCATTATGAACGCTGTCGCCCTGTTGATTGTGATGGGCGGCACGCTTGGTGCAGTCATGCTACAAACGCCAATGAGTACATTTCTGCGTGCCATGCGAATGTCTTTATGGATCATCAAACCACCCAAGTTATCACCTCGCCTGCAATTAGAAAAAATACTGGAATGGAATCAGGTTGCACGACGAGAAGGACTCATCAGACTGGAATCTATGGCGATTGAAGAGACCGATCTTTTCACGCAAAAAGGCCTGCAATTGATTGCTGATGGCATTGAACCGGAAGTACTCAGAGAGGTACTGGAAAATGATCTGGATATTCAGGAATCAGATGATTTTCAGGCAGCCAAAGTGTTCGAAGCCATGGGTGGATACTCACCCACTATTGGTATTATTGGCGCTGTGATGGGACTCATTCATGTGATGGGAAATCTGGCAGATCCTGCCTCACTGGGTTCAGGTATTGCTGTTGCCTTTGTCGCTACAATTTATGGTGTGGGTCTTGCCAACCTATTATTCCTGCCAATCGGTAATAAGCTAAAAGCGTTGATTAATAAGCGTAGTCGTCTTCAAATGATGTTGATTGAAGGGTTAATTGGTGTAGCTGATGGTGACAACCCAAGAAATATCGAAAGTCGCCTTCAGGCCTATTTAAACTGAGTGATGCTCTATGGCTCGTCGAAACAGACATGAAGAACATGAAAATCACGAACGTTGGCTGGTCTCCTATGCTGACTTTATCACCCTTTTATTTGCTTTTTTTGTCGTGATGTACTCGATCTCTTCCGTCAATGAAGGTAAATACCGTGTGCTGTCCGATACTCTGGAAGCGGTATTCTCAGAACCTGTTCGTAGTAAAGATCCAATACAAATTGGTGAAATCAGTCGGGGAAAAGGTGAGATAGTGATTGAACCTCTCGCCCCAGTAGTGCCGGAAACGCCTCTACCTGAGGTTGTTTCCAACTTTCCACCTAAAGCGACAGATAATGATATCCGTACCATCAATGATCTATCCAAACAATTCAGCTCCGCATTATCCGATTGGATTAAATCTGACGATGTCATGATAAAACAAGGTGAAGACTGGCTAGAACTGGAAATAAAGTCACGAGTGTTATTTGAAAGTGGTGAAGCTAGGCTGGCCCGCCCTGCTATACCTGTTCTGGGGGAGATAGCTAGTATCCTTCAAAAATCAGCTAATCCTATTCAGGTTGAAGGATTTACTGATAATAACCCCATTAATACGCCACGTTTTCCATCTAACTGGGAATTATCGGCTGCACGTGCTGCCAGTGTTGTCCATTTATTGGACAGGTACGGTATTCAACCTGACCGTATGTCAGCTATCGGCTATGGCGAGTATAAACCGATTGCAAGTAATGATACTGAAGCAGGACGGCAGAAAAACCGCCGGGTGGTGTTGGTTGTGTTGGGTAATGATATGAGCCGTCGGGATATCAATGTTTTCCATGATGCAAGCACAGGCTCCCCTTCATCCAGATCGTCAATCCCCGTTAATTCTGACACAAGCCAGTCTGGCCAAAATAATACAGGTGAACAATAATCATGGCTGTCTGGGCAGTATGTAATCAGAAAGGCGGGGTCGCAAAAACGACAACAGTAGTGTCGCTTGCCAGCCTACTTGCTCAGAAAGGTGAGCCCGTGCTGATGCTCGATCTTGATCCTCATGGCTCACTGACAACCTATCTCGGTTATGATCCTGACAGCATTGAAACCAGTATTTACACCTTATTTCAGCAATTAGACAACACTCCCAAAGAAGCCATTTTAAAAAGTCTGAAAAAAACTCGTCACGATAATATTTTCTTATTACCCGCCTCCACCGCGATGGCAACACTGGACCGACAGTTAGGTGCTCAACAAGGGAAAGGCTTAGTGATTCGTAAAACATTAAGCTTTTTCAAAGATCGCTTTAAACACGTGCTTATTGACTGCCCGCCAATGCTTGGGGTGTTAATGATCAACGCGCTGGCAGCCTGCGATAAACTGATTATTCCGGTCCAGACTGAGTTTTTATCGCTCAAAGGTCTTGAGCATATGTTGCACACCGTGTCGATGATTAATCATTCACGACGAAGCGCCCTGCCCTATTTTATTGTTCCGACCATGCATGATGGCCGAACAAAAGCAGCTATAGACTGTCTGGCAGAACTTCATAAACGCTATGGTGATAATGTCTGGCAAAGTTTTGTTCCTGTCGATATCGGCTTTCGTGAAGCCAGTAAGCTTGGGCTGCCTTTACCAGAAATGTCACCCGATAGCGCAGGCACAAGAGCCTATAAACAATTGTTGAATATGTTAAATGAGCCAGAGGTGAATGTTTCCAATGGCTAAGAAAAAAATTTATGAACAGCGGGATGCGTTATCCGCTTACTTCAATGATATGTTATTGGATTCAGAGCAGACCGCGAGCGATGCTGCTGTAAGCCATTCAGAACCACCAATAACCAAACCCGCATTGAAACAGACTGTCATATTTCCAACAGAGGATATTATCCAGTCTGATGAAGATATTGTCGTTCCAGCCAACGCGCTGGTATCGACACCGACGCCAGAAAACGAGGATGACATACAGCCTCAAGACGTGAGCAGCGAAACAGAATCGATAGTAGAAGAGTCCCTCCAATCTGATGCCGCAACAGAAACGACAGCAGACAAGCGACAAATACCGAATATTGTTCTCAAAATATTATTGTGTGATATCGGTGGTATGAAAGTCGCTATCAAAGTTGATTCGCTTGATAAAATTATTCGCTGGCCAACGCAGGGGCTGAGTCAAATTCCTGGACGTAAATCATGGGAAGTCGGTCTTTTCAGTGACAATGGTCAAAATACTAATGTCATTGATATCAGAACGCTACTACATACCCCCAATAAAGAAACAGCATTACAAGCAAACTATATACTTCTGGTCAATGACAGACGCACTGGTATCGCATGCGATAACATTGAGCAAATTATCAATAAAAACAGTGGCGACATTAACTGGCGCCATGATACAAGTCAGCGGCCATGGTTTACAGGCGTACTGAGCGAAACAATGCACAGTATTTTGGATATCTCTGCCATCATTAATGCCTTAGAGTGATGTTAACTGGCATGATGTCTGCATATCCTTTATCAGCAGCTCGCTGTCATAAAAATGACAGCCATATCAGAAGGTCATAAAACATGAGCGAGAAAGATAACAGTAACGAAAACCCGATTTTACAGTGGGTGACGTATCAACTCGAAGACGAATACTATGGTATTAACGTCATGCAGGTGCAGGAAGTATTACGCATGACTGAAATTGCGCCGGTACCAGGCGCGCCTTCTTATGTACTGGGTATTATTAACTTACGTGGCAATGTAGTGACCGTCATCGATACCCGAATGCGTTTTGGTTTAAACGCGATTGAACCTGATGATCGGGCTCGAATTATTATCGTAGAAGTCTCTGGCCATGTTATTGGTATGTTGGTCGACTGTGTGGCAGAAGTCGTTTATTTACGACAGTCAGAAATTGATACTGCACCTAATGTCAGTGATGACAGTTCACGCTTTATTCAAGGGGTCTGCAAACGTGATAAATATTTGTTGATTCTGGTCGACGTCAATAAATTATTAAACGATGAAGAGATTGCTGACATTTCTGGTTTTTAAGGGATAAAGTCAATGGCTGATGATATTAATCCTATCCAGCCGACCACGCCCTTGCCTGTTATTCATCCTGTCTCAGATGAAGATAAACCGGCGCAACAGGATCAGCACAAGAAGAAACAAGAGACGACTGAAGAAGAAGAGAAACCGCGTCCAAAAGAAGATGATAAGGGCGAGTTTATTGATGAGTACGTTTAAGTTCAGACAGTTGTCTGGGGAGTAAAACCATGACTATTTTCGTCGTATTTACCGTGATGAGTGCCGTATTTCTGGTCATTGGCCTCGCTACCATGCGTCTGCTGAAACTGTATCAATTGCAAACTAAACGTATTCATGATCTTCAAAATCAAATCACTGCCTTATGCTCGGGTGCTGCTGGTACTGATGATCGTATCCATAAGTTCGAGCAAACACTTAGTAAACTGCGTGATCATCAACGCAGCCTCGACCTCAGTGCCAATCATCAACCGGGTTACGACCATGCGATTCGTTTAGCTAAGAAAGGGGCGGATATTCAACAGCTGATAAATAACTGTAATTTAAGCGATGAAGAGGCTCATCTGATTACCACATTACATGGACAGCGTAATGTACATTAATCTTTTGGTTTCGGTATTTTGGCGTTGGGTTTACCGACTAAAAAGCCTTGAACCATATCAACACCATAACTCTTTAACAATTCTAAGGTACTTCTTCTCTCGACAAACTCCGCCACCGTCTTTTTACCAAGGCTATGAGCAATATCGATCATCGATTTCACTAATTGCTGATCAACCGGGTCGTTATCCAAATCAGTAATAAATCCGCCGTCAATTTTCAAAATGTCGACAGGGAAATGTTTTAAATAACTATACGAATTAAAGCCTGCCCCAAAATCATCGAGTGCAAAGCGGCATCCCAGTGAACGCAAATCCGACACCATTCTTCTTGTCTGCTCAAAGTTAGAGATGGCGTAGGTTTCGGTAATTTCAAAAACAATACGATTCGGATCTATCTTGGTCTGACTCAGCTTATCCCGTACTAACTTGTATAAATTCTCATCCAGAAATACATTGCCTGAAAGATTGATAGCAAACGATAGATTTTCTGGCATATTGACGATCAGCTCAAAGACTTTCGCCACGACCCAGAAATCAATCTGATGTATCAACCCCATTGCTTCAGCAACAGGAATGAACTCTTTTGGATAAAAAATAACGTTACCATCACCACGCATACGAATCAGGCACTCATAGTGTGAGACCTGCTCGGATTCAAGTGAATAAATCGGTTGGAACTCTAATAAAAACAAACCTTCCTTCAACGCAGCGCGAATGCGTGGTGCCCATTCCACACTATGACGCAAGGTATGCATTTCTCGGTCATCAGGACTGTAAAGATGCACTCTGTTGCGTCCGCGAGTTTTGGCGGTATAACAAGCCTGATTTGAATGTGACAGTACTTCCCCTACCGTGGTGGCATTGTCCGCATCAATCACTTTTAAACCGATACTGGCTGACAGATGATAATGATGACCATGATGTTCAAAATCATAGCCATCAAAAAGATTGCGTAGATCTTCAGCTAATTTGATTGCTGTTTCTTTATCCGTATTGTTGACCAGCACAGCAAACTCATCCGAACCAATCCTCACCAGAATATCGTTAATATTAAAATAACGCCTCAGCGAGTTAGCCACCTGTACCAGCAAAGTATCGCCTGCTTCATGTCCCTCGGCGTCATTCAGCACTTTAAAGCTATCTAAATCAATATAAAAAAGTGCACTGACGCTCATGAAATTACGCACCTGACTCAAGGTCATATCCAGTGCATTCTCTAGACGTCGTCGATTCGCCAGGCCGGTTAAATCATCATGATTCACTGAAAACTGTAAGCGTGCTTCCATCACTTTCAGGTTAGCAAGTTCATCTTCAAGCTCTGTTTGTCGTTTAAACGTTTTATCACGCTCTCGTTTAATTGCTAATGCCGTCATAATCGCTGGAGGTAATGATTCAGCTGTCATCGGGTGGTAAAGGAGCGAAGTCACACCATAGCCTAAATCAGTAAGTAACTGAGCATGATCCCAAATAGATTGCCTGCATAACGAAATAATGGGGATCAAACGCCATTCATCAAACTGATCCATCACCATACGAATATCTTTGGTAGAAATTCCAGGTAAATCATTATCTAAAATCAATAAGTCGATATCGGATAAGTCGTTTTGGATACTCTGCCGCAGTAACAGCATAACCCCATCAGTATCAGTCGCACTTTGTATGCGTTTAAAACCACTGATTTCAAGTAAGGTTTTTGTAAATGCCGTTTCGGCTGGATGGCGACCGCCAATGATGATCTTTGCATCAAGGAGTTCTGTAACTGAAGCTATGCTAGCAGGTAGATCAGATTTCTGATCAAGTGCTATCTCACGCATCAACGTTTCCTTGATTTTATTTTTCATCAGTTAGGGGAGCTACATTCTGTAGACCAGAAATTAAACATGCACCGACAATATCGGATATATATATTAAAATCAACACTTAATGTTATTTTTATAATCCTGATTATAAAGTTTATGAGTATGTTTCCAGAAAATGCTTATGTATATAAATGCTGAGTTTCAGCTTTGGTTTTTATTTTCTCTTTTATTTACAGGAACTTTTCCTGACACCAGATACGCATACGCAATAACCTCGGCAATCGCTCTGTAGAGTATCGGGGGAATTTCTTCACCAAGTTTGAGTTCACTCAATAACTCGGTCAACAGCGCATCCTGACGCAATGGGATATTGTGTTCGCGTGCTATGCGAATAATTTCATCCGCAATATCACCTTGACCAGTGGCGGTGACAATAGGTGCATTCTCACCATCATATTGAAGTGCTATGGCATGCAAAATATCTTTTTTACTCATACGGAAATATCCACCAGGTGATCATTTCGTTCTGTCATCACAATCGGTGTTACAGGCTTTACAATGCCTTGTCTGCAACTTAGGTGACTGACATTAAGCCCAATATCATTTAAGCGTCCATCTAAATACTCTAAATAAGTTGTCAATAATGTGGCACTTTGCTGACGTTCCGCTAATAACACCACACTCACATCAAGCGCGTGCAGTGTGATTCTGGCTTGCATAGGACCTAAATTCTGAGTTTCAAGGTTGAGTTGGACCTGCCAAATCGCTGAATCCTTATCTTTGTTCTTCCCGGTATATTGCTGGTCAATCCGCATCTGCAACATTTCCAGTTGCTGCTTTTCCTTAACGGGTAGATCAAATAGCCAAACATTGGCGTTGGTATTGAGATCATTGTCTTGGACCATCGACAATTGATTGAACTGAATTTTCGCAGTGACTGACTCAACATCCTGCAATAAATCACGCATCATTTGAAACTCAATCGCTCGCGTAACAGCCTGTTGCGCATTTGCAGCCACATTCACAACTGGTGCAGTCGTGACCGGTGGTGAACTTGTCGTCACGGGTGATGCTGTTTTATCTGTATTGCTTGCTGTTGTTAATCCTGACAATAAACTGAATAACAGCTGAGTTGGTGTTTGCCCACGATTTGCCAGAGCTGGCAATATTTGTGCTGGCAGAGGTCTCATATCCTGCGGTGTTGATAATACCTGCCTGATAGCAGTTTGCACCTCGATCGGTAGTTGTTTTATCAACTCTGGGTTATCCAGTAATTTAGGTAATAATGGGGATTGTAATTGTGCTCTAAGCACATCCGCTAATCGTAATAAATTCCCTTTCAAGTTCTGTTGTAAATTCGTCTCCGCAGTCGTTTGCTTCAGCTGATTTTCAAAAAACACACCACTGTTATTAATCGTTTGTTGCAGCTTTTCCGGCTGCTGCAAGCTGCTCTTATCCACCAGGTTTTGTATTAAACCAGTTAGTGCTTGTCGCACGGGCTCAGGCAGAGATTGCATAGTATCTGGCGATAAATTCATGCTCGCCGGTTTAGCTATCAGGTTCTGTAATAATGGTAATAATTCTCGCTGGTAATTCATCACCCGCTGTTCACGAGTCGCAGCATCCGGCATGATCTTCACCGATAATGGCAGTGTTTTTAATACCTCAACAGCAAGTTTATCGCCTGTTTTAAACAGCTGATTGATACCACTAACATCAATTTCCATTAGCTTAGGTAAAGCGTTGTTTAATTGAGCAAGCTGGTTAGCTTGAGGCTGAGTTACCGACCCATCAGTAATAAATTTAGGTGCCACTAATAAGCGATTTTGTGCAAGCATTTTGACAACATCGGCAGCAATGACTTGCCCTGCTTTTAATAGTGTTGCCAAAGTCATTGGCTCAATATCGATTTTTTGTGCTGAGGCAGGCGTTAATTGAATGACTGGCTGGCCAGCTTCGATAGATTTCTGCAGAGTGACTTTTTGACCAGGCGTCAGCTCTTGTTGCGTATTGACCTGAAACACCTTATCACCAAGCTGAAGTTTAATCTGTTCGGCATTGACTCTTCCAATCACTGTCGCCTCTACTTTTTGGCCGACAGGAAGTGCATCCGCTAATTTTGTAGAGGCATTTACAATCACTTCAGTATTCGCTTGTTGAGATCTATTTATCTGCATAAAGTCACTATATAACTCGACATAATGCTAGTATAGCAATCTGGTTATTGCTAAGAGCAATGGCAATGAAACATAAAAATGGACAATGGTATATTCGTAAACAGGGCAAGATTTCAGGCCCGTTTACCGCTTCTGTTATTAGTAATCACCTAAAAGTAGGGCGGCTTAGTTTGGATGATGAGGTCTCACGTGACCGTCGTCATTGGCATAGCTTTGCTGATTCTGTTGATTTCACTATTGCTCCCTCAAAAGATCAGCCTGTAAAAGGCTATTTAGATGAGCGTACAGGCTTGGATCGACGTAATTCAACAGATACTGTAGTCGATGAGTCAGTATTACAACAACGTCAAGGCGAACGGCGCGAGGAAGAAGCGGAAATAGAGCTGAAAAGACGATATCTGCGTCGAATCCTCATGCATCGTTACTTAAACCGTAACCAAAACATATTCTGGCCCAGCATCTCTATTTTAATTGTCCTTGTCATTGTCAGTATTTTAGCCATTCGCTTTCCAACACCTTTGCCAACGCCACAATCTGATTGCCAGTCTCCAGCAGCACCTAAGGTCAATTGGAATAACTGTCAGCTTTCAGGCCAAAATCTTACCAATACCACTCTCTCCATGGCGTTAATGCGTGCTAGTAATCTTAGCAATGCTAACCTGATGAATAGTGACTTATCGGGAGCTGATTTGGCTTATAGTGATCTGCGTAAGGCGAATTTGAGTTACGCCCTATTAATGAAGGCTGATCTGAAAGGTGCAAACTTAAGAGAAGCAGATTTAGGTGATGCCGATTTGTCTTATGCAGATTTGTCCTACGCCGATTTAACCCTGGCCAATATCAATGGTGCCAAGCTGGAAGGCGTTCAGTTAGATAATGCCATCTGGATTAATGGTGCAATATGCGGTAAAAACTCGATTGGTATTTGCCGACAATCAGTGCAATAGTTCGGCTAATTGACGATCCTGAGTTCTAGCAAAAACGCATTGAGCAAAGATACTGCCATTTAAGGCTAAGAACATATCCCACTGTGTATCCCAGTTATCACCTTGCGTTCCCAGGAACGCCTCAGCCGCCTGGGCATTAATTACAGCAGCGGCCCACTCGACAAACTCATAACAGGCACTGATAGCCAGACTTACAGAGCAGACCAGAAAAAATAACCACTTGCCTCGCTGAAGTGGAGAAGCGCGTAATAATATTTCACGAGCTAATAATGCTGGTACAACACCCTGAATAAAATGGCCCAGACGATCATAATGATTACGGGCTAAGTCGAACTCGTCCTGAATCCAGTTAAATAAGGGATTTTCTGCATAGGTGTAAAAACCGCCAATAATCAGAATAAAAGCAAAGATGCTAATAGCGCGAATTGAAATAATAGTCAGTGGAAATCGTCTATGCGTCACTAGCAATAGAGGTATTGCAACCATGACCGGCACGGTTTCCATAAACCAGGTCAATCGATCAGCAACCGGATCTATGGCAGAAACAAGCAAGGCAATAGAAACGAATCCCAACCAGATCAGTTTTTCTATATTATGACTTGTCAGCATTACGCAGAGCTTGGGCTTAGTGCAATTTACGTGGCGCAGCCAGGGTGAATGCCGGAATATTCACTTCAAAGCGTTCGCCATTATCACCCATCATTTTGTAATGACCTTGCATCATACCAACAGGCGTATCTAGCATCGCCGCACTGGTATAGGTGAATTCCTGTTCAGGGGCGAGATAAGGGTGAAGTCCTACGACACCATCGCCTTCTACTTCTTGCTCATGACCGTCGCCACCGGTAATTTTCCAGTAACGCGATAACAGCCGTGCCGATGATTGGCTGTGATTTTTGATAGTGATGGTATAGGCAAATAGATAGCGTGCTTTTTCCGGATCTGACTCTTCATCCAGATAGGTCGTTTCTACATCAACTAAAATATCGTTATTTTGTTCATTCATAGCTTAATTATACATGGCTTTTTGTGCCAATAAGCGCGCACCTTTCAGACCGACTTCCTCATCAAGTACGATATGGATCGGTATCTGCTTCATCAACGTCGTCATACGGCCTTTTTCAGCAAAGCTGTTGATAAATGATGGGGCTCTAAACTTAGCCATATTCTTCAGCAGAATGTTGCCAACCAGATAAACACCACCTCGAGCAAGTGTTGTCAGCGCTAAATTCCCGGCTTGTGCCGCATAAATATCTACAAACATGTCTAAGGCTTCATTTGCTAGAACGTCATTGTGTTTCAGCGCAAACTGACTAATAGCAGATGCCGCATCACCATTAACCATGGCTAATCTCAAAGCATTATTTTCGTCAATTTGTTTATAGTCACGTAAGAAATGATAAAGACTAACAAGACCGCTACCACAGACAATACGGTCATAAGACACATGACCATGACGTTGTTGTAGATGCTCCAGAAAAAGCTGTTGCGTCCGATCTAATGGTGCGAAATCAACGTGTCCGCCTTCTGTCGGAAAAACTCGCCAGTCACCATTGTCGGGAATCAATATCGCCTGCCCTAGTCCGGTGCCGGCACCTAAGACAACGCGGGGCGAAATTTCACTAGGCTCCCCAATTTGTATGGTTTCAAAATCCGCTGACTGAAGACTGGCAATGCCGTAACCCACCGCTTCAAAATCATTACAGAGGGTGACACGCTTGATTGAGAATTGCTTCTCAATCAAGCTGGCATCTAACTTCCAGGGTAATTTTGTCACTTGTCCATACTGACCGCTGACCGGGCCTGCAAGCGCAATACAGGCTGAATCAATCGAATATGCTTGTGGCAGCTGTTCAATAAAAGCAGCCAGGATCGCATCAAAACTATCAAAGCGCTGACTATCTAATCTGAGCTTAGATAAAACATAGCCATCAGCATCGGATAACTCAAATAGTGTTTTTGTTCCACCTACATCGACGGCCAGCATATGTGACATCACTACTGACCCGCGGCGGCTTTGTCCATAAACCAGTAATAATCATTTTCTGGCGCCAGACGTTGTACTGGTAAACCGGATACAGCATCAGTTGTAATATCATTGACGATCGCCGCTTTGGCTTCACCGGCAATAAATACAATTACCTGACGCGCGGCATTAATGACGGGATAGGTGATAGTCACTCGCCATGAATCAAATTTTTCCACATAAAGGCTTGCCGTGAGCGTATCCGTCACATCTAAAGCCGGTGTTTCAGGGAACAATGAAGCAATATGTCCATCGGGTCCTAAGCCTAACAAGACTAAATCAAACGGCGCACCATCCATGACCATTTTCATAGTATCAGCGTAGCGCACAGCCACATCAGCAGCATCACCACTTTCTGTTGGCATACGATGTACATTTTCTGCCGGGATGGGTATTAAATCGATCATTGCCTGACGGGCCATCTTAAAATTACTGTCATCATGTGTGGCAGGCACACAACGCTCATCACCAAAAAACAGATGCACCCGGGCCCAATCAATCTGTTCAATATAAGGTGAAGTCGCTAATTTTTCATATAAGCCTTTCGGCGTAGAACCACCTGCAAGTGCCACATAAAAAACACCTCTTTTTGCAATCGCTGATCGCGCTGTGCTGACAAAATGTTCTGCTGCAGCGGTAATCAAACTCGTCGCATCAGGCAGGATTTTTTGTTCTGCTTTCATTGTGTTCCTCAATTTCTGATTATTTAAACTATGCTGAAATAGCGGCAATTAATCTCAACATTAATCACCACAGTTCTCGAATGAATTTTAAGCATGATATATCAAAACTTAACGCTTTTGAGCTAGTCTTAAAAGACGCAGCATTTTTTATACAATTAAGGAAGGATCTATGAAAAAAACTTTGGCACTCATTTCGCTTTTAGCCATCAGCCCGCTCAGTTTTGCTGAAGACGTCCTACAACTAGGCATGGTGACCCTTGATACCAGCGCTAGTATGGACGTTGAAAATGATGAACTCATCACCCGCTTGCAAGTTTTTGAGCAAGGAAAAGATCCAGCCAAATTAACCAATATGGTGAATAAAAAAACAGCCCTTGTTCTGGATGCGGTTAAAAATTTCAACGCCATTAAAGCCGAAACATCCAACTACTCCACCCAGCCTATCTATGATGATGGCAAAATTGCCAGTTGGCGCGTCAGTCAACAACTGACTCTGGAAACACGCCAGTTTGACCAAATGAGCCAATTTATTGCTGATATCAATACCTTGGCCAATATCCAATCTATGCAGTTTATGGTGTCAGATGACCGAGCTGAACAGGTGAAAACCGACTTGCTCAAACAGGCGATCAGCAAATTTAAAGATAAAGCGAAACTTATCAGCAGCGAATTTGATCGCAGTGGTTATGAAATCGTGTCTATATCCATTGATGGTAATGCATTTAACCCAATGCCGATGATGGAACGCGCCAATATGATGTCCGCTGATATGCAAATGAAAGGCGCACCAGCCGCATTAGCCGGAGGTAGTAACGAAATTTCCGTCAACGTCCGTGGCAGTATCAAACTGAATCAATAAATCCTGTCATATCCGCGGTGATAGAAGGACATCACCGCGGATATCCCCTTATTTCAAAAACAGTGCATAAGCCGGGTTATCGGTTTCTTCCCAGTAGGTATATCCCAGCGTATCCAGAAACGTCTGAAACTCCTGCTTATAGTCTTCTCCAACCTGAATACCCACCAGCACGCGACCATAATCAGCACCATGGTTGCGATAATGGAAAAGACTGATATTCCAGCGCTGACCAATTCGAGTCAGAAACCGCAGTAAAGCGCCAGGTCGCTCAGGAAATTCAAATCGAATTAAGCGTTCATTATCGATCTGAGGCGCATGCCCTCCCACCATGTAACGAACGTGTAGTTTCGCAGTTTCATTATCAGTGAAATCAACCCAGTCATAGCCAGCATTATCCAGCTGAGAAAATAACTGCTGTCGTTCTTCTTCCTGCCCATTCATCCGCACGCCGACAAATACCTGCGCTTTTTGCTCATCTGCATAGCGATAGTTAAATTCGGTAATGCCACGCTCACCCAGTGTTTTACAGAATTTCTGGAAACTACCCGGCTGTTCATCGATTTTGGTGGCAAATAAGACTTCCCTGCGCTCACCAATCTCAGAACGCTCAGCAACATGACGAAGGCGATCAAAGTTAATATTGGCTCCGCTATTAATCGCAACGAGTTGCTGATTTTCCATCGGGTTCTGTGCTAGATATTTTTTCACACCGGCCACAGCGAGCGCGCCCGATGGCTCAGCAATAGAACGGGTGTCCTGGAATATATCCATAATAGCAGCGCATAGTTCGTCACTACTGACGGTGACGACTTCATCCACTGTTTCACGACAAATTCTGAAGGGTTCGACCCCCACTTGTCTGACCGCCGTGCCATCGGCAAACAAGCCTACCTGATCCAGCTTGACCCGTTCATCAGCTTCCAGCGCGGCTTTCAGACTAGCCGCATCAGCCGGCTCGACAGCAATGATTTTGATTTCTGGCCAAAACGCTTTGATATAAGCCGATACCCCGGAAATTAAACCGCCACCACCAACGGGTACAAAAACAGCATGAATGGGTTCAGGATGCTGACGGATAATTTCCATCGCAATCGTGCCCTGCCCGGCAATGACTTCCGGATCATCATAAGGATGAATAAAGGTACGACCATCTTTCTCGGCAACAGCTGAGGCATAAGCGCTGGCATCATCATAACTATTGCCATGTAATTTAATTTCAGCGCCATAAGCACGAACAGATTCGACCTTGATGGGTGGCGTAGTTTTCGGCATAACAATCAAAGCAGGAATATTCATTTTACTGGCTGCCAGCGCCACACCTTGCGCATGATTCCCCGCCGAAGCACAAACCACGCCGCGTTCGCGTTCATCAGCCGATAGCTGACTCATGCGGTTATACGCACCACGCAATTTAAATGAAAAAACCGGCTGAAGATCTTCCCGCTTGAGTAAAATCGTATTGTTAAGTCTTTTCGATAAACGAGGCATGACATCAAGAGGCGTTTCATTCGCCACATCATAAACACGAGCTTTAAGAATTTTTTCTACGTATCCAGTTAGCATTTCAGCCCAAATCAGTCAGTTATGTTTAAAAAAAGACTTAGTTATAGACAGCTAAATTCAGCCATCATTTTCTAAGCAATCGCTTACGTTACCATTGACCGTCATTTATCTCTATAATTGCCGGGATAATTTTTAAGTGATTTGAAACAAAGGAAGCTGCATATGAATGCTGATGAAATGAAAAAACAAGCTGCGTGGGCAGCGCTTGAGTATATTAAAGGCGATGGTATTGTCGGTGTGGGTACCGGTTCGACAGTTAATCACTTCATTGATGCACTGGCGACGATTAAAGATCGTATCGAAGGCGCAGTATCAAGTTCTGAAGCCTCTACACAAAAATTAGAAGCTAACGGCATTAAAGTCTTTGATCTAAATGACTGCAATGAAATTGAAGTCTATGTCGATGGCGCAGATGAATCGAATCACTTACTGGAACTGGTAAAAGGCGGTGGCGGCGCATTAACACGTGAAAAAATCATTGCTGCAGCCAGTAAACAATTTGTCTGTATTGCTGATGCTTCAAAATTAGTCGATGTCTTAGGTAAATTCCCTTTACCTGTTGAAGTGATTCCGATGGCACGCAGCTACGTCGCCCGTGAAATCGTCAAGCTAGGTGGTCAGCCTGTTTACCGTGAAGGTGTTATCACCGATAACGGCAACGTGATTCTAGATGTGCATGGCTTAGATATCATGGAACCGATTAAGTTAGAAAAAACCCTGAATGATATCGTCGGTGTGGTCACAAATGGTTTATTTGCGATGCGTCCAGCGGATGTTCTGTTACTGGGTTCACCAGAGGGAACCAAAACCGTATTCGCGAAATCATAAAAGGCTAAATATGGACTGATCCTGCTCAGCGGGATCAGTTTTCTTTTTTCTCATCATTGGCGACATTATGTTCAGACCGCTCAGTCTCTATATCGGCATGCGTTATACACGCGCCAAACGTCGTAATCATTTCATTTCTTTTATTTCACTAACGTCCATGCTCGGTGTGGCTCTGGGTGTTGCGGCATTAATTACCGTACTGTCAGTGATGAACGGGTTTGAGAAAGAACTGAAAGATCGCATCCTAGGGATGACTTCTCATGCTTTTATTACTGGCGAGGATGGCACATTAAAAGACTGGCAAGGCTTACAAACCCTGATCAAACATGATCCGGATGTGATTGCCTCAGCCCCTTTTGTCGAAGGTCAGGCCATGTTAAGTCAAGGAAGTCGCGTACGCGGCACCCTGGTTCGTGGGATTGACGCTGAATTGGAACAGAGCGTTTCGACCATTGGCGATAAAATTATTCAGGGTAAATTAGCTGATTTAACTGATGGCAGCTTCGGCATTGTGCTCGGTAAAGACTTAGCCTCAGCCATGGGCGTGACTACCGGCGACAAAATCACCATGATTACGCCTCATGTCAGCCCCACACCTGCTGGTGTGATACCACGTCTGAAACGTCTGACTGTTGTCGGTATTTTTGAAATCGGCATGTATGAATATGACAGCGGGCTGGCCGTGATGAATATTAACGATGCCGCCAAATTATTCAAAATACCCGGTCGCGTCACCGGCTTACGCTTAAAATTCGATGATGTGTTTAAAGCGCCGCAACTATTACGCAAGTTAATGCAGGATGTCCCTGTTAACTACCGTGCCGCTGACTGGACATTCCAACATGCGAATTTCTTCCGTGCATTAAAAACGGAAAAAACCGTGATGTTTGTGATCTTGATGCTTATCGTGGCCGTTGCCGCATTTAATATTGTGTCAACCTTAGTAATGATGGTCACAGATAAGCAATCGGATATCGCTATATTACGGACCTTAGGTATGAATCCTGGCAGCGTGATGGGCATATTTATGGTGCAAGGGACTTTGATCGGTTTAATTGGTACCGCCATGGGTGTTGTCGGTGGTGTGCTGCTGGCCTGGAATATCGAGTCTTTAATCGCTAGTTTAGAGAAACTGATTGGCTATCAGTTCATGCCTGCTGATGTTTACTACATCAGTAGTTTGCCATCACAGCTGGAATGGAGTGATGTCAGCGTCATTGCTATTACCGCATTTGTATTATCTATTCTTTCCACGCTTTACCCTTCATGGCGTGCATCACAGATTAAACCGGCCGAGGCGCTTCGTTATGACTAATCAAGCAGTGTTATCTGCCAGCCAGTTATCAAAATCCTTTACTGATGGCCAGTTAAAAACCGATGTTCTTAATAACATTAATTTAACGGTTAACCGATCCGACCGTATTGCCATTGTCGGTAGTTCTGGCTCGGGTAAAAGTACACTTTTACATATCCTTGGCGGCCTTGATTCACCTACGGAAGGTCAGGTGCTGGTTCAGGGAAATGATATCCATGCTATGAAAAATAAAGCGGCCAGTCGCTTGCGAAATCAACAATTGGGCTTTGTGTATCAGTTTCACCATTTGCTGCCAGAGTTTACCGCTGTCGAAAATGTCGCCATGCCGTTAGTGATTGGTGGCATGTCACCCTCATCAGCACAACAACGTGCGACTGAACTGCTTGATAAAGTCGGACTTAGCCACCGCTTTCAGCACAAACCCAGCGAATTATCCGGTGGTGAACGTCAGCGTGCGGCCCTTGCCAGAGCCTTAATCACAGAACCGGCGTGTTTACTTGCTGATGAACCTACAGGTAATTTAGATCATCGTACCGCTCAAGCCATCTTTGATCTTATTTTGAAATTAAATGAGGATTTTGGCACTGCATTGGTGATTGTCACCCACGATACCGGGCTTGCAGCCAAAATGGATCAGCAACTCACCTTGATTGACGGCTGCTTAGCTGCCGGAGCCTGATTTATTTTTGTGTTGGCGCTGACGTTGTGTCCAGGTATGGATAACAACTAATCGCCAACCCAACCTTACAAAAATAATGCCCGCTATTGCCGCTATCACACCACAAATTGTGCATCCGAGCAGTAAGGGCTGCCAAATCGATAAAAACTCTTGTGAAAACCATTCCCAGGTCAGGCTAAAGGCAGGTGTGCCCATCGGTTCGTTCAAAACCCAGGCACCTAGTTTATAAGCATAGAAAAAGATGGGGGCCATGGTAAAAGGATTGGTAATCCAAACGCCCATCGCAGAAATCGGCAAATTAACTCTAAATAGTATGGCTAATGCCGCGGCAACAAACATCTGCCCAGGAATCGGCATAAATCCGACAAACAAACCTAATGCCACGCCACCAGCGATGGAACGACGGTTGGTATGCCATAAACGTGGTTCAGTTAATCTCTGACCAAACTTACGCAGATGTGGATGTTCGCGCATCGTGTTGTGATCTGGCATGATGCGTTTTAGGAATTTACGAGGCATGGCGTCTCAGTAACATGCTAAGTCGGGCGTCATTATAGGGATATATGAATAAAACTGCCATTGCATTTTTGCTCGGCACATTGCTTAGTCTGTACGTAAGCTATCCTTTAGTAACCGGAAGCTTGTTACTACTGTGTTTAGTGACATTTATCTGCTATCGAAAAATATGGATATTGGGTTTTATTGTCGGACTATTATGGTGTGCATATCAAGCACAATTCGCCATTGAAAATAAACTGGCAGCAAACGCACCTGTAAAAGTATCACAGGTACAAGGTCTTATCGCCTCTATCCCTGAAACATATCCGGATCATATCAGCTTTGAATTTCTGCCAGAGGCCCCGTCACTACCCAGAAAAATAAAGTTAAGCTGGTATTTTCCTCCTGAACACACACCCAAAGCCGGAGAACGCTGGCAACTGACGGTCAAACTAAAACCGCCTTTTGGCATGATGAATCCTGGTGGCTTTGACTACGAAAAATGGTTATTCAGTCAAGGCATCGGCGCGACGGGGTATGTCAAAAAAACAGCAGACAACCAACGACTGGTTAAATCCAAATACTGGCAGATTAATGACTGGCGCTTTCAGCTTCAGCAACACATTCAATCCATTATTCCTACAGCAAGCCAGTTGCCATTGATTCTCGGACTGGCAATTGGTCAACATGATATCAGTCAGTCGCAATGGCAAGTTCTGCGGCAAACCGGCACTAGTCACCTGATGGCGATTTCCGGGCTACATATTGGTTTAGCCGCCGGCTTAGGCTTTTATCTGATAAGTGGCTTATGGCGCTATACACCGTTTAATACTCTTCGCATACCTGCACATCGGATTGGTGCGGTGGGAGGACTGACAGTGGCTATTTTTTATGCTTGTCTTGCTGGCTTGTCCATTCCAACACAACGAGCTTTAGTAATGATAAGCCTCGCCATGTTAGCCCTGTTTCTGAAAAGGTCGGTCTATCCTTCACATATTTTGTCACTGGCTTGTATTTTGGTGTTGCTAATTAATCCCTTTGCCTTGTTAAGTGCTGGATTTTGGTTATCATTTGCTGCTGTTGCCATTATCTTGCTTTGTTTTACCCAGCGTTTTCCCGCTATCAGACTTGCTTGGTTAAAGATTCACTTTTTAATGGCTTTGGGATTGATCCCATTACTGATTCTTTTCTTTAACGATGTGTCGTTGATATCCCCAATAGCGAATCTGATTGCTATACCACTAGTAAGTGTATTGGTTGTACCGCTGATTATTTTGGCGATGATCGTTTTACCTATGAGCTCATCATTAGCTGCAATATTGCTTTATGCAGCTGACTTTTTACTCAATATGCTCTGGCATATTTTGTCATTTTTAAGTGATCTGTCTTTTGCTAGTTGGACTACGCCTGTTTATCCCTGGCCACTGTTATTCATGCTTTTATTGGCTATCTTATTGGTTTTACTACCCAGAGGGCATCCTGGAAAATATCTCGCGTTAGTATTCTTAATACCAGTACTTTTTTACGAATCCGACCGCCCAGATACGGGTGATTTTTATCTGACCGTTTTGGATGTAGGTCAAGGCTTAGCATCGGTCATAGAAACAAAACATCACACACTGATATTCGATACGGGTCCTCGATACAGCGAGAGTTTTAACACAGGAGAAGCTGTTGTTGTTCCCTTCTTACGCTACCGCGCTATAGATCATATTGATATATTACTCATTAGTCACGGGGATAATGACCATATAGGAGGACTACAGGGGGTCATCAATAATATTGCTGTAGATAAGGTCATGGTTAGCCAAAGCATCACCAATATCGACACCCGTCTATGTAAAGCCGGTCAACACTGGCAGTGGGATGAGGTTGAATTCACCGTATTACAGCCATTTCCTACTCAAGCTGGCTCAGAAAATGAACGTTCTTGCGTACTACGAGTCCACGGCAAGAATCTATCCGCATTGTTACCAGGCGATATTGAGAAACACGGAGAACAAGCATTAGTTCAGCACTATGGCGAAGCGCTGAAATCAGATATTTTACTTGTGCCTCATCATGGCAGCAGAACTTCCTCAAGCCAGCCTTTTATCGACGCCGTATCGCCAAAATACGCTGTCTTTTCTGTTGGCTTTCGTAATCGCTATGGTTTTCCGGTGAAAGACATTGTCCAACGCTATACGACTGTAGAAAGTGAAATTCTTCGAACCGACTGGAATGGAGCCATCCTGTTCCGTAACGGCGACGCTCCCATTTTATGGCGTCAGCATGAAGAACAATTGTGGACGTCGAAAGCTACTGAGTAAGACAATTTTCACGTATCATGAGCGCTATTTTCATTTAAACAACTGAGACTGACATCATGCTGG
Source organism: Methylophaga thalassica (assembly GCF_030159795.1). NCBI lineage: Bacteria > Pseudomonadati > Pseudomonadota > Gammaproteobacteria > Thiotrichales > Piscirickettsiaceae > Methylophaga > Methylophaga thalassica. Next base: position 379,870 of record NZ_BSND01000005.1, read on the forward strand.
AATTGTTTAAAGCAGGCGGTTGGTTGATGATCCCGCTATTTATCTGTTCGGTCATCGCCATTGCTATCATCGCAGAACGTTTTTGGAGTCTTCAAAAAAAACGCATTGCCCCTAAAGAATTGATCACACAAATCTGGCAATGGCTAAAGTTTAATCAAGTTGATGAACATCGCATCAAAGCTCTGCAAAGCAATTCTCCTCTGGGCCAGATTCTGGCTGCCGGACTGCTGAACCGTAATAGTTCACGGGAAATCACCAAAGAGAGTATTGAGGACATTGGTCGTCATGTCACTGTAGCTTTAGAACGAAATCTCAACACGTTAGGAACCATTGCAGCAATCTCCCCGCTACTTGGCTTATTGGGTACGGTACTTGGCATGATTAAAGTGTTTACCGTGATTACCACCGCAGGTGTAGGCAACCCTGAAGTGCTCGCTGGCGGTATATCAGAAGCCTTAATCACCACGGCTACAGGCCTGGTGGTTGCCATTCCAAGCTTAATTTTTTATCGTTATTTCCGCGGTAAAATCAATATGCTCGTGGTTGGGATGGAAGAACAAGCCATGCAGTTAATCGAGATTCTGCATGGTGATCGTCAGTATGATCCAGATGAGGAAGCAAGACGTGAATCTATCACCAAAACGATCTGAGGAACCAGATGTCAATCTGACACCGATGATTGACGTCGTTTTCCTGCTTTTATTGTTTTTTATGGTTTCCACGAGTTTCATTCGTGAAAGTTCACTAAAAGTTGATTTGCCCGAAGCGACCGGTGAAGCAATGACGGAACAGGCTGAGCCTGTTGATATCGTGATCAAGGCAGATGGTAAAGTGCTGGTAAATGATCAGGAAGTCGCTACAGTCACATCTGAAGCCTTGGCCGCTGTGTTAAAACGCGTGGTGGGTGAACAAAAAGATCCTCATGTCATTATCAGTGCTGATGCCAAAGCTGAATATCAACTTATCGTCACAGCCATGGATACAGCACAACAATTAGGCTATACCAAACTGACCCTGGCAACACGTCAAACAACTGCGGAATAATCAATGAGTCAAACACCTGTCAGCCTGACAGCAGTCCAGTTATACAAACGTCTATTAAGTTACGTTAAGCCATACTGGCTGGCTTTTGTAATATCCATTATTGCTATGATTGCTTTCGCCGGCACAGAAACCGGGATGGCGGCGTTAATGAAACCTCTGCTCGATGGTAGTTTTGTGGAAAAAGATCCCACCACTATCAAGTACGTGCCGCTGATGCTGATCGGCTTATTTTTAATTCGTGGCGTGGCTAATTTTCTGACCACCTATGGCCTTGGCTGGATTGCTCGCAATGTTATCAAGACCTTGCGCGAAGAAATGTTTGAAAAACTCATTACCTTACCGGCCAGTTTCTACGATAGAAATAACTCTGGTCAGCTCATGTCGAAATTGCTTTATGACGTTGAGCAAGTCGCCGGAGCGGCCACCGATGCGATTTTGACAGTTATCCGCGATACCCTAACGATTATCGGTCTGATTGCCTGGATGATTTATCTGAACGGTTTTTTATCTCTGATCATTTTAGTGACCGTGCCCTTTGTTGCCATCCTTGTTTATTTTGTCAGTATTCGTTTTCGTCGGATCAGTAAAGAAATTCAGGGCTCGATGGGCAATGTCAGTCATGTCTGTGGCGAAATCATCGAAGCACACCGTGAAGTCAAAACATTTGGCAGTCAGGCTTATGAAACAGAACGGTTTGATCGCATAAACCGAAAAAATCGTGGCCAACAAATGAAAAAAATTGCCACCGATGCTTCAAGTGAACCTGTCATTCAACTGATTACCGTCTTAGGGCTTGCCGTGGTGATCTATCTGGCCACCTTACCAGAAGTCCTGAACTCGATTACCGTCGGTAGCTTTATTTCCTTTATCACGGCTATGTTTATGCTGCTTACACCACTTAAACGTCTGACAAAAGTGAACTCTAAATTACAGGCGGGTATTGCCGCTGCAGAAAGTATTTTCACCTTACTGGATGAAGAGCCAGAGCATGACACCGGCACACTGACCATGGATCGCGCCAAGGGTGAAATTGAATACCGTCATGTCAGCTTTAGCTATGATGAAGGCAAAGGCAGTGTGCTGAATGATATTTGTTTTATGGCTATGCCGGGTCAAACTATCGCTTTTGTTGGTCATTCTGGCAGTGGTAAGACCACCTTGGTCAGTTTACTCGCCCGTTTCTACAATATTGAAAAAGGCCAAATTCTGATTGATGGCGTAGATATCAGTCAACTCACGCTAAAAGATTTGCGTAAACAATTATCACTGGTCAATCAGCAGGTTGTGTTATTCAATGACACCATAGCTAACAATATTAGTTATGGCCAAGCGGGTGAAGTGAGTGAAGAAGCCATTATAAAAGCTGCAAAATCGGCTCATGCCTGGGAATTCATTCAAAAATTACCGCAAGGCTTACAAACAGAAGTCGGCGAAAACGGTGTACTTCTGTCGGGGGGGCAGCGACAACGTCTGGCTATTGCCCGAGCACTGTTACGTAACTCACCCATCCTGATTCTTGATGAAGCCACGTCAGCACTTGATACCGAAGCAGAACGTCATATCCAGGCAGCCTTTGAAGAGCTGATGCGTGAACGTACTACCCTGGTCATCGCGCATCGTTTATCCACCATTGAAAAAGCCGACAAAATTATTGTTATGCATGACGGCGAAATTCTTGAAACCGGTACCCATCAGGAATTACTGGCAAACGGGAAACATTACGCAGAGTTATACCGTCTACAGTTTCAGGATGACTAAGCATAATGCGATGGTTAACTGACAGTTGGTATCAGTCATCAACCCAATATTGGTTCTTATTACCTCTGAGTTGGCTGTATCGACTTGTTGTTATCATGCGGAAATGGGCCTACCGCTCAGGCATCTTCACCACACACAAAATGCCCGTACCGGTAATTGTAGTGGGAAATGTTACTGTGGGCGGTACCGGAAAGACGCCATTTGTTATCTGGCTGGCTGAGCAACTTCTAGCAGCAGGTTACAAACCCGGTATTATCAGCCGAGGTTATGGTGGTAATAGCCGTAAATATCCACTCGATGTCGATGCAAACAGTGATGTAAAACTTTGTGGTGATGAACCCTTACTCATTGCCAGACGCACTGGTCGTCCGCTTGTAGTTGATCCGGATCGGCCACAAGCGGCTATTCATCTATTGAGCCAATACCATTGTGATGTGATTATTTCAGATGATGGTTTGCAACACTATGCTTTAGAACGTGATATGGAAATTATCATAGTTGATAGTGTCAGACGATTTGGCAATAAACATTGTCTACCAGCAGGGCCCCTGCGTGAGCCGCTTTCCCGACTGAATAACGTTGACTTCATTATCTATAACGGCAATAGTGACGAACACACTATTTCAATGCAGTTAAAAGGCACGCAATGGACAAATCTGCTGGATCCCAGCCTTAAACAAGCATTGAACAGTTTCAGTCAGAATGAAGTACATGCTGTCGCGGGAATTGGTCACCCCAAACGTTTTTTTGACTCATTAGCCGCAGCTGAGATTATTGTTCATCCTCATGCCTTTGCAGACCACCATGATTATCTACCGGCAGATCTGGAATTTTATGATGACTTGCCCATTCTAATGACCGAGAAAGATGCCGTAAAATGTCAGTCTTTTGCTCATAAAAATATGTGGTATCTACCGGTTGAAGCCACAATTCATAGCTCAGTATTCCCTGCTATACACCAAACATTAAAGGAACTTTCTAATGGATAATGCACTTTTAGAGATACTTGCCTGCCCGGCCTGTAAAGGTAAATTGCACTATAAAAAAGAGGCACAGGAATTATTATGTTCGGCCTGCCGTCTTGCTTATCCTGTGAAAGATGATATCCCCGTTATGCTGATAGAAGAAGCACGTCAACTGCCCGCAGATGAAGAGGTATAAATGAGCTTTAGCATTGTTATTCCTGCACGATATGCGTCAACGCGTTTGCCTGGTAAACCTTTACTAGACATCGCCGGTAAAGCCATGATTCAGCACGTGTATGAACGTGCCTTAGAAAGTGATGCAGATAACGTTATCATTGCCACCGATGATGAACGTATTGCTGAAGCAGCCACAGCTTTTGATGCCGATGTTTGTATGACTTCTGAAAATCATCGTTCTGGCACAGACAGGCTAGCAGAGGTTATCAAGCTGAGACAGTTTAAGGATGATGAGATTGTCATTAATGTGCAAGGTGATGAACCCTGCTTGCCCGCTTTATTAATTAATCAGGTAGCGGCCGATCTTGCTCAACATGCCGATGCAGATATGGCATCACTGTTCAGTCGAATTCATCAGGAAAAACAGGTGTTTGATCCTAATGTGGTCAAAGTCGTCATGGACAGTCAGGGCTATGCTTTATATTTCAGCCGCGCGCCGATTCCTTGGATGCGTGATCATTTTCATACAACCCCGTTGCCTCCAGAACTCCCTCACTACCGCCATATTGGTTTATATGGGTATCGGGCTGCTTTTCTGAAAAACTACGCTGAAATGACCCCCTGTTTGCTTGAAACAGAAGAATCTTTAGAGCAATTGCGGGTATTGTTTCACGGTAAAAGAATACACATGTCAGAAGCTTTAATCAGTGCCGGACATGGGGTAGATACAGAAGCAGACTTACTTGAAGTCAGACGTTTACTGGCAGAGTAGCTTATCCAAGCCTGCCGCAATCAGTTCGGCATGTATATTTCCCTCACCATCAAATACAGGCAAGGTATATGTCACGGGGACTGGCCTGTGGCCCTCGCCGTATTGATTCGGCTGGATATTATGGCCCGACTCTAATACTTGTAGGATTAACTCAGCCCCATCCAGCAGCTCAATAATCTCGCAGCGATGTTGTTGATAAGAAACCTGCTGGCCAATTAAGGCCAGCAGTTCTTCGTGCAGAATATTACTCTTGCGTGGCATTCGTCTCACTCGCTTCAGATTTGGCCTTCGTTTTCTTTTCAGAACCATTATCATCCGAAGTCGAACTTTTTTCTACCACTGCTTTTTTGTCTTCAGCGTGTTTTTCCGCTTGTTTTTCAACCGGCTTATCACTTGCTTCTGCTTTTTCTACCGGTTTAGCTGAATCACCCTCTTTTGCCGCATTAGCCGCTGCCGCTTCTGCTTTGTCCTTATCACTTGGACGACGACGTCTGTTTGTAGGTCCTGATGAGCGAGGTCGGCGAGGCTTGTTGGCTGGTACTTTATTGCCATCTATTTCCGGTTCTTTATCCGATTTGATGACGTTGCCATTCACTTCAGGCTCTGGCTCAGGAATAGCATTTCCATTCACCTCTGGTGGCGGTGGTGGCGCTATATTGCCTTTATCCACCTCAGCAGGATTGACTGCATTGTTGTCAGTTGCACCGTTTTCAGCGCGCGCTGGACGACGACGGCGACCACCGCGACGTGAACGACGACCATTACTATTACGAGGCTGTTTATCATCGTTATTGTCTGATGCCGACTCCTCTTTCACTGGTGGAGTAGGCATGTCAGCCTTTTTCTGTTCAGTGTTATCGACGTTTTTATCATTCCTGCGTCGCGGATTCTTACGTTCACCATTTTTTTCAGCAGACTCTTGATTATTCGCTGCATTATTTTTAGGACGGCTACGTCCACGACGATTCTGCGAACGTTGTTCCTGTGAGCTTTTTTCTTTTTTAGTATCCACTACGGACTTTTCTTCCTTTTCTGGCTCACTTTTTCCTGTCAACACATTCAACAGACGTTTAAGCAGGCTTGGTTTTTGTTCAGGCTCTTTCTCACGAACAATCACAGGAGCAGGTGCTGCAGGCGAAATGCCTTTCACCGCAGGTTGTTCCATGACAGGTTTGTCACGTAAAACAACTGGTACTTCCTGTTCTGGCGGAGAAATTAATTGATGGCTGACTTCATTACGCTCGCTGCCATCCTTAATGCGCTCGATATCATAATGAGGCGTATCCAGATGTGGGTTTGGAATTAGAACCAACTTCACACCGTGTCGCTTCTCAATGATATCGACCTGTGTGCGCTTATCATTAAGAATGAATGTCGCCACAGGAACAGGTAACTGAACGATTAATTGCGTGACTTTGTCTTTGGTGGCTTCTTCTTCAATGAGTCGTAATACCGCTAAGCCCAGTGATTCAACACCACGAACATGACCCAGACCCGCACAGCGAGGACAGATTTCCTGATGCGCATCACCTAAAGCTGGACGTAAACGCTGACGTGACATTTCTAACAAACCAAAGCGAGAGATGCGGCCAACCTGAACACGGGCACGATCTGCTTTCAAATGTTCACGTAAACGGTTTTCGACTTCACGCTGATTACGGCTTGGCCCCATATCAATGAAATCAATTACCACCAAACCGCCTAGATCACGCAACCTTAACTGACGGGCAATTTCTTCTGCCGCTTCAAGATTAGTGTTTAGAGCTGTTTCCTCAATATCACCGCCTTTGTTAGCGCGTGCTGAGTTCACATCGATAGAAATCAACGCTTCGGTCGGATCAATCACTAGTGCACCACCAGACGGCAGACGAACTTCATGACGGAAAGCACTCTCAATCTGGCTTTCAACCTGATAGCGGGTAAATAGCGGAACTTTGTCTTGATATAGCTTAAATTTACTCAGCTCATGCGGCATTACCATACGCATGAAGTCATAGCCTGTTTGGTAAACTTCAGGCGAATCAACCAGAATCTCACCGATATCTTTACGCAGATAATCACGTAGTGCGCGGATGATAATGTTGCTTTCCTGGTAAACAAGGAATGGCGCGCTACGATCTTTTACAGCCACATCAATCGCCGTCCACAACTGGATAAGGTATTCAAGATCCCACTGTAGTTCTTCAGGTTGCTTACCCACACCGGCGGTACGCACAATCATGCCCATACCATCTGGCACTTCAAGTGAGCGCAGGGCTTCTTGCAGCTCTGCACGGTCATCACCTTCGATACGACGAGAAATACCACCAGCACGAGGGCTGTTTGGCATTAAGACTAAATAGCGACCAGCCAGGCTGATGAAGGTAGTCAGCGCAGCACCTTTATTACCACGCTCTTCTTTTTCAATTTGGACAACCAGTTCCTGGCCAACAGAAAGCACGTCCTGAACATTCAGGCGACCATTATTGTCGTCATTGTCATCACGCTTTTTGAAGTAGGTTTTTGAAATTTCTTTCAGTGGTAAGAAGCCTTGTCTTTCTGCACCATAGTCAACAAAGACAGCTTCTAAACTCGGTTCTACACGAGTGATTTTTCCCTTATAAATATTACCTTTCTTTTGTTCTCTGGAAGGTGTATCGATATCCAGATCAAACAGGCGTTGGCCATCGACCATTGCCACACGCAACTCTTCTTCGTGCGTTGCGTTAATTAAAATTCGTTTCATGCACTAACCTCAATGTTGAGGTCCGCATATCCTGCCGCACACCACCGTAGCGGACGCGTTAGCCAATCGGGCTTTACAGAGCGACGATGTCTGTTATTCAGTAATTAATTGTAAATCGTATTGTTTCTTCATGTGCCCTCCCATCAAGGCATGCATGATCCATCTTTGTATCTTTTTCGTGTTGCAATAAGGTTCTGCAACTTTCATTGGTTTCTCAGCTTAAGTTAAGCTTTATGTATCTGAACCGTTCTTCTTATATTAATTACTTTAAATTGTCGTCCTGCCTGATGCGTCTTTCTACTCGTTTTGATGGCAATCAAGACATGGGAACCTGATATTCTTACAAGGACTCCCTATGAGTCCGCCTGCTGAACCCCTGTTCAGCCAAGATATATTTGTTTACCGGGCGCCGCATCAACCTCATTTGTGGAGGGCGCGACGCAAAAATCAGTCAACGTGGGCAAAAGTAGGTATACTGACCTCATTTTACGCACGGACCAACGATCGAATATAGCAGTCTATTGCCATCTCAGCAACTGAAAAATTAAACCTATTCTATGGCAGCTCACAAACCACAGTCACAAAAAGTGCAATTTATCGAAATAAGTGCTTCTCAAGCCGGGCAACGTATCGATAATTTTTTACTCACTCTTGAAAAAGGCGTGCCCAAAAGTCGCATTTATCGAGCTATCCGTAAAGGTGAAGTTCGGGTCAATAAAGGACGCATCAAACAAACCTATAAAATCGAAGCCGGTGACGTCATTCGTGTGCCACCACTGCAAGTTTCTGAAAAAACAGCACCGACCGAGATTAATGAATCACTTCAGCAGCAATTACTGGCCAGTATCATTTTTGAAGATGATGCCATGCTGGTGTTGAATAAACCCTCAGGACTTGCTGTACACGCCGGAACCCAAATTCAGGTTGGTGTCATTGAAGCTTTTCGGCTAATTAAACCCGAATTGGAATTTATCGAATTAGTTCACCGTCTAGATCGTGATACATCGGGCTGTTTACTAATAGCGAAAAGTCGTGAAAGCCTGCTCAATCTTCAGCAACAGATGCTTTCGGATCAAATCGATAAACGCTACCTGACATTACTCAAAGGTGAAATGAATAGCGGTGAAGTCTATATAGAGCAACCTTTACAAAAAAACACCGTGTCTTCCGGTGAACGTATGGTTAAAGTCGACCCAGAAGGTAAATCGGCAAAGACACTATTCATAAAAAGACAAAGTTATGGCATCGCTCAACTGAGCGAAGTCAAACTGTTTACTGGAAGAACACATCAAATTCGTGTTCACTCTGCCTGGTCTGGTCATCCGGTAGCAGGCGATGATAAATATGGCGACCGTGAATTTAATAAACAAATGAAAACGTTTGGACTTAAACGTTTATTTCTACATGCCTGGCGACTGGGTATTCACCACCCTATCACTCAGGAACCACTCTCACTTGAAGCACCACTTCCAGAGAAATTGCAGCGGGTCATAAAACAGCTGGAGCAAGCATGAGTCCTTACCAACTCATTGTGTTCGACTGGGATGGGACCTTAATGGATTCAACAGGTCATATCACGGCTTGTATGCATCAAGCCATTGCCACATTATCACTTGAGCCATTGAGCGACAGCCAGGTGAGTCATATTATCGGGCTGGGATTAAACGAAGCGGTTCAAACGCTCTACCCTGATGCGGATACCACGACTTGGAATGCATTAGCTGATTGTTATCGACAAACCTGGATCAGCACCCCAGAATCGACACCGCTGTTTGAACATGCGGAAAACCTGCTTAAGCAACTTAATGAGCAAGAGATATTTCTGGGTGTAGCCACAGGAAAAAGCCGTCGGGGTCTGGACAGAGCCCTAAAGGAAACGGGGCTGGGTGAGTTATTTATCTCAACCCGATGCGCGGATGAATGTCATTCCAAACCCCATCCTCAGATGTTAATGGAACTGATGGATTTTGTCGGTGTTGATGCCGAACAAACACTGATGATTGGTGATACAGAATTCGACTTAATGATGGCTCATAATGCCGGCGCGCATAGTTTAGGTATCACACATGGTGCCCACTCAGAAACAACACTAAAAGCAGCTAAGCCAAAAGCTATTGTCCATAATCTTTATCAAGTCGAGAAATGGTTAACTCGTCCTGACACAGAGTTTTGATATGATGGCATACTTATGTTTTTTTCAGGAATAGATCAATATGGCAACATTCGGCGATTTCCCATCTAATAATAATTCGGAAAATAAGGGCAACGACAAGGAAGATCATAGCTGGGAGCGTAATGTTCTGAGAGATTTAGCTTTTGCAGCCATCAGAGAACAACGTAATAAACGTCGCTGGGGTTATGTCTTTAAAGGTCTGCTTTTTCTCTACCTCATCGCTTTTTTAATACTGAGCTACTCTCCAAGTAAACTCTCTTCAGCAACTGGTCCTCATACCGCCATGGTCGAAATCAGTGGTCCTATTGCCAGTGACTCAGAAGCCAATGCTGACAATATTGTGACCGGTATTCGTAATGCCTTCGAAGACCAGTCAGCGAAAGGCTTGATCTTGCGAATGAATACGCCAGGTGGCAGCCCTGTCCAATCTGGCATTGTGAATGACGAAATTCAACGTCTGAAAAAAACACGTCCTGATTTTCCAGTTTATGCTGTGATCCAGGATGTCTGTGCTTCTGGTGGTTATTACATCGCTGTAGCGGCCGATAAAATTTATGCAGATAAAGCCAGTATTGTGGGTTCAATTGGCGTCAGAATGGATGGTTTTGGCTTCACCGATTTGATTGATAAAGTGGGCGTTGAACGCCGTTCTTTAACGGCTGGAGAACATAAAGCCTTTTTAGATCCATTCCTGCCGATGAAAGAATCGGATCTCAAACATGCTCACCAAATGCTGGATACCATTCATCAACAATTTATTGACGTAGTAAAAGCAGGTCGTGGAGACAGACTGGCGAAGGATGATAATCTATTTTCAGGTTTGTTCTGGTCAGGTGAGCAAGCGGTCAATCTTGGTTTGATTGACGGTTTAGCCAATACCAGTACGGTTGCACGTGATATGTTAGGTGCCGAAGATATTGTTGATTACACCCCACGTCCCAACTATCTTGACCAGTTTGCAGGAAAGCTCGGCGCATCAATTTCTCAATTTGTCAGTGAGAAGGCATCATGGAGTGTGAACTGATATGGCAGATACCATTGAATTAACCGAAGCCCAACGACAAGAACGTGATGAGCGTTTTCGTTATGTTGATCTGACGCATCCGCTAATGAAGGCGTTGTATGAAATGCAGCTGGACTTAGACTTAGAGAACGAGCAGGAGGAGCAAATATGACGCTTTCCGCCGAATCCCTAGTCAATAAATCACTGGAACTGGTTTCTCCTCCCACTACCTACACTCAACTCAACGAGCTAATGGAAGATCCAGACAGTAGTATTGATGATATCAGTGCTGTCATTAATACCGATCCAGCCTTAGCCACACGTTTATTAAAGATTGTGAATAGCCCTTTTTACGGCTTTCCATCGCAAATCAATACCATTTCACGTGCCATCACCATCATTGGTACTCGTGAGTTGACCAACCTCATTCTGGCCACATCCGTACTCAATTCCTTCAAGGGAATTCCGACGTCACTCATTAATATGAATGAGTTCTGGCGTCATAGTTTTGCCAGTGCTATTGCCAGTAAAATGTTGGCGGAAGAATGTGGTCAACGTGCAAGCGAACGCTTTTTTATTGCTGGACTTCTGCATAATATTGGTAGCTTAGTGATATATCAAACGGTGCCTGAACTGGCACGCGAAGCGATTAATAGTGCAGAGTTTGGTCATGAAGTGATTTATGAAGCAGAACAACGTGCGATGGGCTTTGATCATACCCATGTGGGTGAAGCACTCACCAAAGCATGGCGACTGCCAAAATCGCTGCAGGAAGTAGCACGCTACCATCACTCACCGTCGCAAGCTGATGAGTATATGATTGATGCAGCAGTTGTACATATTGCTGACATCTTGGTATCTTCCGTGCCCTTCGGACACAGTGGTGATAGCCATGTTCCCCCATTAGACCCTGCAGCATGGGACTTACTGGGTTTAAATGAATATCAGATTCCGGATTTGCTCAGACAAGTTGCCAAGCAAATCGAACGTTTGGAATCGGTTATGATGACTGAACATTAAATTTCGAAATAAGACTAATCTATTCAAGAGGCTTACAATGAGAACGGTTCTTCTCGGTGCACCAGGCTCCGGTAAAGGTACACAAGGTGTTGTGTTATCAAAGAAATTCAATATCCCTCAAATTTCAACAGGTGACTTACTGCGTGCCGCAGTGAAAGCTGGCACAGAGTTAGGTAAACAAGCTAAAAGTGCTATGGATGCCGGTGCTCTGGTTTCTGATGATATCGTTATCGGTCTGATCCGCGAGCGTTTGTCAGAAGAAGATGCTTTAGATGGCTACATTCTTGATGGTTTCCCACGTAATATCGCTCAGGCTGAAGCGTTAGACAGTATGCTTGAGCAATTAGGCCAGCCATTACAAGGGGTTGTGTTACTGGACGTACCATTTGAAGAATTGATGCAACGTTTAACAGGTCGTCGCACCTGTAAAGACTGTGGTGCTATCTACAATATTCACTTGTCACCGCCTAAAAAAGAAGGCCAATGTGATAGCTGTGGTGGTGAATTATTTCAACGCGCTGACGACAACGAAGAAACCATTGGTAATCGTCTGAAAGTCTATGAAGAGCAAACAGCGCCATTGATTGGTTATTATCAGAGACAACACAAACTGCACGCTATCCCAGGCACAGGTGACATCGATGAAATCACCAATGCCGTTGGCGCTGTCTTCGACACTATCTAACTGCAAGCATCATATACCGGCCCACATTTGGGCCGGTTTTACTTTATGGCCAATATTTTAGCTGTTGGGATCGCCACCATTGATATTATCAATCGTGTGAGTCGCTATCCAAAAGAAGATGACGAAGTTCGGGCTGTCAGTCAGACCATTCGGCGCGGTGGTAATGCCACTAATACACTGGTTGTACTCAGTCAGTTAGGTCACCAATGTGCTTGGTCTGGTGTATTAATAGACGAGACCGATGCTGCCATTGTCAAAAATGAACTAGCTGAGCATCAGATTGACTTTAACCACTGCAAAGTCATTTCTCAGGGCAAATTACCCACCTCTTATATTAATGTCAGCGAAAGTACCGGAAGCCGAACGATTGTGCATTACCGGGACTGCCCAGAACTGGATTTTGCGTTTTTTTCGCAACTCGATTTAAACACATTTGACTGGGTGCATTTTGAAGGCCGAAATGTAGCTGAATTAAAGCAAATGCTGAGTTGGTTAAAAACACACTATCCTCATTTACTTTGCTCTTTGGAAATTGAGAAACCGCGTGAAGGAATAGAGCAGCTGTTTTCTTTAGCTGATGTACTTCTGTTCTCAAAACCTTATGCAATCAGTCAGGGGTTTAGCTCAGCACAACACTTTCTTCAGAGTTTAACAAAGGAAAATATCATGACCTGCAGCTGGGGAGAGGCAGGCGCCTGGCTTAAGGCCAATGATAAAATCATTCACTGCCCCGCCGTCCCTCCGCCACAGGTAGTTGATACGCTGGCTGCTGGTGATACATTTAATGCAGGCATTATTTCAGGATTGGCTAAGCAGCTTTCTCACCAAGAGACTCTTGAGTATGCATGTCGTCTGGCCGGACACAAATGCGGCCAGGATGGACTGACTAATTTAACGATACCATGACAGAAATCTATCTATGCAATCAAAATGAGCTTGAGGAATATCAAACCCGCGGCTTCGATATTGAATTAGGCGGTGATAAAACATTGGATTTTTTCCTGCTAAAACAGGATGGCGAAGTTCGAGCCTATTTAAACTTTTGTCCTCATCTGGGTATTCCGCTTAATTGGCAACCTGATCAGTTTATGTCGCTGGAAGGTACCCATATTCAATGTTCAACACATGGCGCCCTGTTTCAACTGGAAGATGGTTACTGCTTTTCCGGGCCATGCCGAGGCGAGAGTTTGACCTCACTGAATATCAAGGTTTCAGCCACTGGGGATGTTTACCTGATCTCTTCCAGCTGATAGGGTGAACAATTATCTTGTCTCGGAGATAATTGTGGAATTATTGGAAAAATGGTCTGAAGCCTCGATTACTAGCCTGAGTTTTTTCTGGATGGCGCTATGGGCATTTATTTTTGGCTATATCCTCAGCAGTATCATTCAGGTGATGGTCTCCAGAAAAGAAATGCGTGACCTAATGGGAGGTGATGATCTCAAATCCATATCAACAGGTACCTTGTTCGGTTTTATCTCCAGCTCATGTAGTTTTGCCGCATTATCGACCACCCGGGCCTTATTCCAGAAAGGGGCTACTTTTGCTGCCTCCATGGCCTATATGCTTGCTTCCACTAATCTTGTTATTGAACTCGGCTTTGTCATCGCCATTTTTCTCGGCTGGCAATTTGTTATTGGGGAATATATAGGTGCCGTTTTATTAATCCTGATTGCCTGGTTGTTTATTTATTTGACCAATCCTAAGTCCCTGATAAAACATGCACGCGAAAATAAACCTGATGAGATGAATGCCAACGAATCCGACGGATATAAGTGGTCCCGTTTATTCAGTAAAGAAATTTGGCAAAAAATCAGCCAAAAATATGTCATGGAATGGCAAATGGTATGGAAGGACGTGCTGATTGGTTTTACTGTGGCAGGCATTATCTCTGCGTTTGTCCCTGACGCTTTTTTTAAATGGCTATTTATCGGTGCAGGCACAGAAAATCCAGACTTTTGGTCAGTATTACAACAAACATTAGTGGGTCCAATAGCCGCTTTTTTCACCTTTATCGGTTCTATGGGTAATATTCCACTTGCAGCTGTGTTGTATGGTCAAGGTGTAGCTTTTGCCGGTGTGATGGCATTCATCTTCTCAGATATGGTTGTTTTGCCTGTACTTCGCATCAATGCGAAATATTATGGTTGGAAAATGGCATTATTTATTTTAATGATGCTGTTCACCTGTTTAGTGATTTCCTCTCTGTTACTGCATTATGGTTTCCAGATATTCGATTTACTTCCCAATCCAAAGGACTGGTCATCACCGGCAGAACAAAATCACTTTAAACTTAACTACAATTTCTTTTTGAATATTGGTTTCTTACTTATTTCAGCCTATCTTTTTTTGACATGGAGAAACGCGCAATCCAGTCATCATCATGACCATAACAAAACCATGTCATGGACTGACATTGTGATGAATTCACTAACGATACTGTCAGGGGTTTGGTTAGCAGGCGGCGTATTAGTGAAATTAGTGCTGAATTAATCTGTTTCAGCGCTAAGTATATGTCTCACTGCTTCTCTTAGCTCATTAACGATATGTTTACGTCCTGTCAGCTTGAGTTGTTCAGCAACAGCATCAAATGATCTGCCCTGCAAAATCAGCATAATCAATAGATGCTGTTGCTTTAATGGCAGTTGCTTAAAACATGGCTGAGAAAGCTGATCGCCAAGCCACTGCCACAATGCCCATTCCGAAGACTCATAAGGGCGTTGTTTAAAAGCAAAACTGTTTACTTGCTGCTGATAATCAAGCATCAACGTTTCATCATCAAAAGACTGACTGATTTGCATGACTGCTTCCGCATCCAGTTCTTGCCACTGCCTTTCCAGTAAAAAAGTCCACTGCTGGGCCAGCGTTTGATGTGCCCTTTTGACCAGCTTTTCTCCATCAGCATTGATGGCTTTTAACATCATCACCGATAGACTGCCAGAGACCTCGTCCCGGTGTTGGCCGATACGCACAATTTTAAACCCGGCTTTTGACCAGAAACGGAGTAACTCGACCGACAGTGCAAAGCTGACACCCACCGTATCAACCCCATTAAGACTAGCAAGATAATGCTGTAATAAAAGCTGACCCCAGCCTCGTTGTTGGCAATCAGGATGCACAGCGATACGGCTTATTCGCTGATAATGGTATTGCCCCGCATCTTCAATTCCGGCGTGCACTAGTAAGGATTGCGGTAATAAATGTCCTTGTAGACGACGCGTACCATCATAAACTTGTTGTGCTAACTCACCGTCCAGTGCTGACTCAGCAATCGTCCATAGTGTGGCAACGACATTCCCCTGGAAACGCAAAACACTGACCTGCATATCAGGATGATCCAATAACATCTGCACATCAGCTGGACGTGTTCGGTAATGGGCCAGTGCCATCAAACCAAATACCTGCCTGAGTAAACGTTCATCATTCAACAGTTGCTGTTGCTCAAGCGTTTCAAAAATCAGCTGGTTTTGCTCAGCAGCAGAGATTACTTGTCCATCAACCGGCTCAGCTTCTAACAGCAATGCGGCAAAACTAAATTGCTCAACCACATCATTCTCAGTCCAGCGAACGGGTTTCTCCAACACATATGCCCGCCAGCCTGGAGCTAATCTATCCAAGGTTTTATAAAAACGCATTACAAAGCCGCGTCCGGTCCCTTCATAACCATGGATAGTGGAGCTGAATACTAAGCGGGAATAGTTGATCAGATATTGCTCCAGCATACTGGCCGGAATGGCCGCGGCTTCATCAATGATCAACAAATCGGTGACTGGTTGGCTCTGCAAAATAGCATCGGGTGCCATAAATTCAATGATGGCATCATGCCAGCGAACAGATGTTTTACCCAGTTTACTCTCTGCTAATTGCTGATGAGCATGTAGCAGTAAAGTTTGGATACTTGCCGGACTGGGAGCTGTCACCAGAATATGTTGCTTACCTGATTTCAGAAGTTCAGCAGCGGCCATGCCTAATAAAGCCGTTTTGCCCCGTCCCCGATCTGCCGTTAACACCAATGGACGGCGACGATGTCCGTTTACAACTTTCGTCACAGCAGCTATCGCAAGACCTTGTTCTTCCGTCGGTGTCGGGATAAGGGGAGATGGAGGATTTGCTGCTTGCAGAGAGGTTAAATCAGGCAAGGTTTGCTGCTGATTAAAGCATTGAATCTCGGGGAAGGTACTGGCGATAGCCAAAAACCGTGTCAACCAGCGTGTTGGTTGTAACGCCGTGTTGAGCAAGACCAACACTGTACCACCAGCTTTGACACAACCGATAAGAGCACCAAATGCATCAGCGTCAAACTGCGCTGTTACCTGAAAAATCAGCAGCTCACACTCTTGCCCTAAATGCTGATGCGCCTTTTTAACCGATACTGCTTCATCTGAAGCAGTATTGTCAGTTAGCCAAAAGCAAGCAGACGAAGGCACCGATTGATAAAAAACCTGTGCCTGTTTATTAAGCCAATCAAAATCGCCTTGTAATATCCAACAGTGACGCTGTGGCAAAGACATCATTTATCATTTAAAGCTTAATAGTGCGGTGGCGGTGGCTCATCGCTCGGCCGCATGAGTTGCATCTGTTGCATGCTTTCCATTTGCGCTTTGAAAGCAGCCATACGTTGTTCCAATCGATCAATCTGTTTTTGTTGATTGATGACTACCTGATTTAACTCTTCCAGCAAACCATCCTGAAAAGCTAAACGGGTTTGAAGATCAATAATGTCATTATTCATTAATCATCTCCATCATAAGATAAGGCAGGACCTAACCAGCGCTCTGCTGTTTGCTTATCCCAGCCTTTACGCTGAGCATAGTCTTCCACCTGATCCTGATCGATTTTGCCCAGACCAAAATAACGTGATTCAGGGTGTGCAAAATAGAAACCACTGACAGCGGCAGTCGGCAACATGGCATAGCTTTCCGTAATGGTCATGCCGGCATGTGTGACAGGATCAATCAGATCCCATAACAAGCCTTTCTCAGTGTGGTCCGGACAGGCCGGATAACCTGGCGCAGGACGAATGCCTTGGTACTTCTCGTCAATCAGCGCTTCATTATCTAATTGCTCTTGTTTGGCATACCCCCAGAACTCTTTACGCACCCGTTCATGCATACGTTCAGCAAAGGCTTCTGCCAGACGATCCGCCAGCGCTTTCAGCATAATGCTGTGGTAATCATCATGATCTTCTTCAAAACGGGCGACGTGTTCATCAATGCCAATACCCGCAGTGACCGCAAAAGCGCCGATATAATCATTCACGCCGGTTTCTTTTGGTGCGATAAAATCAGCCAGCGCCGCATTAGGGCGACCAGGTGGACGTTCGGTTTGTTGACGTAAGCTATGCAGCGTCATCAACACCTCATCACGATTATCATCACGATAGACTTCTATATCATCGTCATTGATGCTGTTGGCTGCGAACAGACCGATCACCGCTTTCGCTGTCAGCCATTTTTCATCGACAATTTGCTGCAACATTTTTTTCGCATCTTCAAATAAGTGCGTGGCATGTTCACCCACCACTTCATCAGTCAAGATACGTGGGAATTTACCCGCCAGTTCCCATGATTGGAAAAATGGCGTCCAGTCAATACGATCAACCAGTTCAGCCAATGGATAATCATCAAACACTTCCAAACCTAATTTAGCGGGTTTGGTAGGTTGATAAGCGGCCCAGTCAATCTTGGTTTTATTCGCTCGTGCTTCAGCAATACTTAATTGACGGCGACTGCTCTTACGTCCTTTATGTCTTGAACGCTTCTCTTCATAATCTTTTTTCAGATCCGCAATAAAGGCATCACGAGTGTCTTTGGTGACTAAACGCTGGGCCACACCCACCGCACGTGACGCATCTTTTACATAAATACTGCAGCCATGATAGTTCGGTTCGATTTTCACAGCCGTATGGATTAATGAGGTCGTTGCACCGCCAATCATTAACGGCGTCTCCATACCCAGTCGCTCCATTTCTTTAGCGACGTGCACCATTTCATCCAGTGATGGCGTAATCAGGCCAGACAAGCCAATAATGTCGACATTTTCTTCTCGTGCTGTATCCAGAATTTTCTGTGCTGGCACCATGACACCGAGATCAATGACTTCGAAGTTATTACATTGCAGCACCACGCCAACGATATTTTTACCAATATCATGTACGTCACCTTTGACCGTGGCCATCAGGATCTTGCCGTTATTTTTGCTGGTGTCACCCTCTTCTTTCGCCGCTTCGATAAAGGGCATCAAATAGGCAACGGCTTTTTTCATGACGCGGGCAGACTTGACCACCTGAGGTAAAAACATCTTACCTTCACCAAATAAGTCGCCAACCACATTCATGCCATCCATTAATGGCCCTTCAATCACTTCCAGTGGTTTGGCATATTGCTGACGGGCTTCTTCCGTATCGTCTTCAACGTAATCAGCAATGCCTTTAACCAAAGCATGTTCCAGACGTTTTATCACCGGAAGCTCACGCCAGGCCAGGTCTTCCTGCTTAGCGACACTGCCGCCTTCACCTTTGTATTTTTCTGCCAGTTCAAGCAGGCGGTCAGTGGAATCGTCACGACGGTTTTGCACGACGTCTTCTACGGCTTCACGCAATTCTTCTGGCAAATCATCATAAATCGCCAACTGGCCGGCATTGACAATACCCATATCCATACCGGCTTTAATGGCGTGGTAAAGGAAAACCGCATGAATCGCTTCACGAACCGGATTATTACCACGGAATGAAAACGAGACATTCGACACACCACCACTGATCAGCGCATGTGGCAGACTCTGTTTAATATCATGCACCGCCTCGATAAAATCGACGGCATAGTTATTGTGTTCTTCAATACCTGTAGCCACGGCAAAAATATTCGGATCGAAAATGATGTCTTCTGGTGGGAAATGCACTTTTTCAGTTAACACTTCATAAGAGCGTCTGCAGATTTCCAGTTTACGTTGGCGGGTATCAGCCTGACCAACTTCGTCAAACGCCATTACAATCACTGCCGCACCATAGCGACGAACCAGCTTGGCCTGTTCGATGAATTTTTCTTCGCCTTCTTTCAAGCTAATGGAGTTAACAATGCCTTTACCCTGAATGCATTTCAGACCTGCCTCAATAACTTCCCATTTGGATGAGTCAATCATCACAGGAACACGACTGATATCTGGCTCAGCAGCCAGTAAATTGAGGAAGGTGACCATAGCCTCTTTCGAGTCCAACATGCCTTCATCCATGTTGATATCGATGATTTGAGCACCATTCTCCACTTGCTGACGAGCGACTTCTAAAGCGGTGTCGTAGTCACCTTCTTTAATCAACTTGGCAAAGCGGGCGGAACCCGTGACGTTGGTTCGTTCACCGACGTTCACAAACAGGCTGTCAGGAGTGATATTCAGTGGTTCTAAACCACTTAAACGGCAATGATGTAAATTAGCTTTTGGCTGACGTGGTTTAATGCCTGCCACTGCATCGGCAATGGCTTTAATATGTGCAGGTGCGGTACCACAGCAGCCACCAACAATATTCAAGAAACCAGATTGTGCCCATTCTTTAATTTGCGCCGCCATGACTTCTGGTGACTCATCATATTCACCAAACTCATTTGGCAAACCCGCATTAGGGTGAGCACTGACGTGGCAAGTGACCACATTGGATAATTCTTCTACGTATTGACGTAATTGCTCCGCACCCAGCGCACAGTTCAGACCAATACTCAACGGCTGGATATGTGCCAGTGAGTTCCAGAACGCTTCGGCGGTTTGGCCAGAAAGCGTGCGGCCGCTGGCATCCGTGATAGTGCCGGAAATCATGACCGGGATATGCACATTGTTTTGCTCGCAGAACTGATCAATCGCAAACAGAGCAGCTTTGGCATTTAATGTGTCAAAAACGGTTTCAACCAGCAATAAATCCGCACCGCCATCAACCAAACCACGAATGGCTTCCAGATAGGCTTCAACCAGTTCATCAAAACTGACATTACGAAAGCCAGGGTTATTTACGTCAGGAGAAATACTGGCCGTGCGGTTAGTTGGGCCTAACACCCCAGTGACAAAACGCGGTTTATCCGGATTTTTCGCTGTAAACTCAGCAGCCACTTCTTTGGCAAGTTCAGCGGAGACTTTGTTTAACTCATACACCAGATCTTCCATCTGGTAATCAGCCATAGCAATAGAGGTGCCGTTAAAGGTATTGGTTTCGACAATATCCGCACCCGCTTCAAAATAAGCGCGGTGGATATCGCGAATAATCTGGGGTTGGGTCAGAGACAAAAGATCGTTATTGCCTTTAACATCACAAGGATGATCAGCAAACCGTGCTCCACGGAAATCTTTCTCTTCCAACTTGTAGCTTTGAATCAACGTGCCCATGCCACCATCAAGAATCAGGATACGTTGTTCGAGTAAGGATTTAATTTGTTGAAGCACAGTCATTTAAAGCAGATTTCCCATCTGGTAAAGCGATTATAAAAATCGCACGATTATACCAGATACTCACCATGACTTTTTAACTCTGATCGATGTAGTTCAGCCAGCATTGCTGCTGGCTGATTAACGATTTACACCTTGAATGACGATAAGCCGGTTTGCAACTCATTGGCTGTGGCATCCAAATCGCTACCGACCTGACTCAATTGTTTTGCGCCTTCCGCCGTTTGCTGAACCAGATCAGAAATACGGGTTAAGTTCTCACTGACGTTTTCACAGACATTACTCTGCTCTTCAGTGGCTGAAGCAATCTGTAAAGTCATTTCAGAGACTTCATCAATGGCGGTTTTAATTTTCATTAAGGCACTGGCAGCTGAATGCGCTAATTCCACGCTATGCTCTACCTGCTGACCGCTTTTCTTCATCGCTTCAGAGGCTTCTTTATTACCCTGATTCAATAATGAAAGTCGATTCTGGATTTCTACGGTCGCTGACTGCGAGCGGTTAGCTAATGCACGTACTTCATCTGCCACTACAGCAAAACCACGTCCTTTTTCACCTGCTCTGGCAGCTTCAATCGCGGCATTCAATGCTAATAAATTGGTTTGTTCGGCGATGCCCTGAATTTCAACCAAAATCTCGGCAATAGCGCCGCTGTTTTTGACCAGTTGATCCAACGCTGCTTCAGAAAGTTGAACACTGTTTTTCACATCACTGATTGACTGTGCATTCTGACTGACAAGATCGGCACCGGCTTCGGTTGATTGGTGTGCATCACTGACAAGTGTCGCTGTACGCTCAGCATTACCGGCAATTTGCTGAGCTGAGGCCGACATTTCAGTAACTGCAGACACCATCTGATCTAATAAACTGCTTTGCTCATTCATCTGCTCACTGGTTTGCTGACTAATTTGCTTACCTTGTGCGGACAATTCACTTATGCGATTACCGATAGGCAGCATCTTTTTAATGAGCGTCTGTAACTTCTCAATAAATGTATTCAACAAACCAGCCAATTTGCTGGTTTCATCCTGGCGAGTGATATTAATGCGTTGAGTGAGATCACCTTCTCCACCGGCCAATTTACCCACAATGCCCGTCATATCATGTAAGGGTTTCACACTACTTTTCGCGACGAACCAGACAATAACCATTCCGATGATCGCGAATAAGATGCCGAGTAACGTTGTCTGGGTGATAAATCGTGACTGCTGTTTATCCATGAATGACTGCTGCTTCTCAATATCAGCATAGATAACCGCTTCAGGCACTGAAATATACACAATCCATGGCTTATCAGCTTGAGCTAGAGTGAACGGTTTTAAAACTCTCAATGCAGAGTCGTCAGCAAATATTTTGCCCTCACCCGAAGTAGATACGGCTTTAATTTTTTCGACCAGACCAGCATCGATAGACTTCAGGTTTTTGCCCACCAATTCAGGATGCTCGCTATCAGCAACGATGACACCCTTAGGGCTTAATAACAGCATCTGACCAGCGCCATCATAAAGCCGTTTATCAACATCTATGACTTTGGATTGCAGGAAGTCAGCACTGATATCCACACCCGTCATGCCAATAAACTGTCCGTTGTTGTTAATGGGGACGACCATACTGGTCAATAAAACATCCTTACCATTAATAGGATAAATATAAGGGTCAATGACACAACTTTTGTTGGAATCTTTCGGGCATAGGTAATATTCGCCAGCTCTGACACCATTTTCGTCACGGCTCTGGTCTTCAAGTCCAACCAGATTCTCAATAGTAAACCCCTCATCATTACCGTGAATGACATAAGGTAGGAAACGACCATTTTCATCACTACCCGTTGTTGAACGATATAAGCCATCAGAAAAATCGAGTTGATTCGGTTCAAAAGCGACATAGGTCCCTAAGAAATTAGGGCTCAGATTTAAGGTCTTTTTCAGGATATCAAGTGCTAGTTGACGTTTATCAATGCTATTCGAGGCATCGGCGAGTGTCTGCATAGACATCGATGTGGTAGTGGCTACATTTAACGCTTTTTCAAGAGGCACAAGCAGACTGGCACTGGTATCACTGGCCAGCAGATCGAGGTAGTTTTCTGCCTGCTCTTTTGTTATTTCACTGCTGTAATCTGCTAGTGAATCGTTAATTTTGCCAAAGTTGTATACCACAACAAGTGCCGTTACCAACACAACAGACAGCAGACTCAGCCCAGCCCAAACGCTAAAGCGTTGCTGAATAGATAAATTCATTTTAACTCCGTAGAAATACAGCCACCCGTCAAAACTGTATCCTGTTTGTTAGCTGATGAATAAAGCTAAAGCGCCACTATAAAAATGTACACAAACAGACGACAAATTCAGGCTACTGTTCTCCATTAAACAGTGCTCAAACGTGTTCTATAAGTTATGACAAGTCACCAAAGAAATGATGATGTGCAAAATATGACAGAAAGCGAAATAGAAAACAATGTTTAATGAGAGGAAACATGGATTCAGTCACATATCTCTTTCTCAATACAGTCTCATGCCGACTTTTTTCACCGTATCGCCATCGACTTCATTCACTACCCAATGAATGCCATGCCAGTCAATATCATCGCCCACTACCGGGTGTCCACCTACACGGCGGGCAATAAATTCCCCTAGACTGACGCCGACTTCCTGAGGACTGATGGTTAAGCCATAGGCCTTAGCCACATCCACTAACATTGCATCACCATTGAGTACAAAAGAACCAAAAAAGGCTAACTGTTTCTGATTAAGTTGGTTATCGCCATTAAATAACTCATTTAAATTATCTAAATCTTCTTCGCGACTAATCACACATAGAATATCGCCCAATTTTAAGCGGGTACTTCCTTTGGGATGAATCATTTCCTCATTGCGGAATAAGGCAGAAATCATTGCCCCAGATGGAAAACGTAATAAACGAATAGGTTGCTCATCAAGGCGATGATTTTCTACTTTATAGACAAACATTTCATAATCACGCTCAGGCAAAATCCCCAGAGATCCACGCTGTCTTGGGCTGGCTTTTTTAGGGATCTGTACCCGCATCCATTTTGCCATCGGCAATAATGTTCCGCCCTGAATTAATAGCGACAGCAGGACCACAGCAAACGCCACATTGAAATACATTGACGAATTATCTACTCCGCCGATAACAGGGAAAATCGCTAACACAATCGGCACAGCACCACGCAATCCAACCCAGGAAATAAAGCCGATTTCCCGCCAGCGGAACTTAAAGAACGGTTTTACTGAGAGCACGACAGCCAGCGGTCTGGCAACAAAAATAAGGGCTAAGGCAATAACCAGTGACGGTAAAGCATATTTCATCAATTCAGTAGGCGTGACCAACATACCCAGCACCAGGAATAAGCCAATTTGACTTAACCAGGCCAGACCGTCATACACAGGTAAAATGTGCTGTAACTGACGCGTGTTTTCACTGCCTATCATTAAGCCGCAAAGATAGATCGCCAGAAAACCACTGCCCCCTACCCAGGAAGCCAACCCAAAAATAGTAAACCCCAGTGCTAAAGCCAGCAGAGAATACAGGCCTGGTACCAACTCTAATTTGTTCAATAAACGTTTGACTAACCAACCACCTAAAAGACCAATACCAATGCCAAAACCAAATTGTTGCAGGAAAAATAAGACATTGCCTAAAACCGTATTTTCATCACTGATCAATAACTGAATAAACATCAAGGTGAGGAAAATAGCCATCGGATCGTTAGTACCGGATTCAATTTCAAGGGTAGCACCAACCCGCTCGTTGATATTAATCCCTTGGCCACGCAACATGGAAAATACGGCAGCCGCATCGGTTGATCCGACAATAGCACCAATCAACAGCCCTTCAACCAATGTCAGATCAAAAATCCACATTGCGATTAAACCAACGACGCCGCTGGTAATAAATACGCCAACGGTTGCCATAGATAAGGCAGGTTTAAAACCAACACGGAATGTTTTCAGGCGAGTACGCATCCCGCCATCAAGCAAAATCATCGCTAATGCCAGATGACCGATGACAAAAGCCACAGAATAATTATCAAACTGAATACCTAAAACACCGTCTTCCCCAGCCAACATACCTAAAGCCAGGAAGATAATCAGCAGAGGCAGACCAAATAATGACGATAAGCGGCTGGCCAGAATGCTGAGAGCAATCAGGGAACCACTTAACAGAAACAACATACTTATCGAATTCATAGGGGCGCTTTTAAATATGAGCTATGTCATAAACATAGCAACAAATGCTCAGAAGAGCACGAAATGACAGTGAATTTATCGGGGTGATGAGGGATTTTTTAAACTAAATGTCCCGGCCTCTTCAATATCAATAAAAGGTAAAAGGCTGCCGACATCCAGACGCGCCTTAAATCGATAATCAAATGAATCTTTGTTATTACTCATCAATTGACTGATTAACTTCGCACCGCCAATCAAATCTGGCACAGCCCTGATTGTAAACTCCTCCGTGCCGTAGCCTGCGACCCGAGGCAAGTCAGGTTCAGCACCACTTAAAATACGATAGCCATCAACTTCAACGGAATAGCTCATACCTTTCAATGGCAGTGCACTCCGGTTGGGATTAATGACTTTTAAGCCAACAAGAAATGTCGGTGTTGAAGCTGTTGATTGAGGCGCCAGAGTAAAGGAGGTGATATTGACCTGCGGCTGTTCGAACTGAGGAGACAATGTAGCGCATGCTGATAAGGTATAAGTCATGATAAAAAGAATGACCCAACGAAAGTGTCGCATTGAATGCTCCTGTGATGATTTAGAATCGAGTAACCCACAACAAATGATGCCCTCGGAGGCTTAATTCAAGCTTATCAGACAGATTAAATTGAAAGGTCACAAAAAAAGCGCCGCACTTTCTTTCAAAAGCACGGCGCCTGTTAAAGCTTATGGACGCAGTGTCCATTCAGAAATTCAGATTATTGACCGCGTTCCTGAACTTCTTCATTTTCATCCATCTCATATGCCGGATGCGGTGAGTTAGCAGAATCCTCTGCTTCCTCCATATTTTCTTTATATTCTTCGCTGTGTTTTTTATCTTTGATGGTATCCAGCTCTTCACCCATTTCATGAGCAGGGTGTTTTGCACCCTCATGGGACGACTCATGTTCATTTGCAAAGGCTGCACCTGAACTAAATAAAACCAGCATTACAACCGATAATAAAGTTGTTAGTTGTGTTTTTAACATGATTTTCTCCTTTGTTTGATTCCATCAAACATCGGTGAGAAGAACCTGAACAGATATCTATATATTCAGGACTGTTTCCTACCCTAACGAATTATTGAGTAGAATTCAAATCACGAAAATATATTTTTCCTTTAATAATCAATAACTAAAAATCATCACACCAGATCAGGCACAATCCCGAGCATCATGTCAGATAATCCTTGACACTTACTCGGGAAATGACTGATTATCCTGCCGCCACGTTCTCAACTATCTCAGGGTTAGTACCGTTAATAAAACGATTCACGCCATTTAATAAGGCTTTTATCGCCGAGGTGGTGATATTCTGATCCTGACCAACACCAAACACGGTGGCATGTTCACCGACCTTGACCTCAACATAACTGACTGCCGTCGCATCAGACCCAGCGCTCATCCCATGCTCGTGATAATCAGCAACGGTAACCGTTTCACCAATATGCTCAGATATCGCTTTTGCCACCGCATCCAAAGGACCATTTCCCTGACCTTTTAATTCAATACGTTGTTGCTGATATTTCACCACCACATGGCTCAACACCTGATGACTCTCTTCATCGACAATATGGCTACCCATGTATTGATATGGACTATTCACCTGAACATATTCTTTATCAAACAAGGTCGCGATATTGTCAGCATTGATTTCACGCCCGCTGCTATCACTGACTTTCTGTACCACTTTGCTGAATTCAATCTGCAAACGTCGTGGCAATTCAAATCCGGCATGCTGCTGTAACAAGAAACTCACACCACCTTTACCCGACTGACTATTTACCCGAACCACCGCATCATAACTACGATTAACATCGGCCGGATCGATCGGCAAATAAGGAACTTGCCAGTAATCATCGGCTTTTTGCACAGCCAAGCCTTTTTTAATCGCATCCTGGTGTGAACCTGAAAATGCGGTAAACACCAACTCTCCTGCATACGGGTGGCGAGGATGTACAGGCAATTGTGTAGTTTCTTCAAACAACTGACGGATCTGATCCATCTGGGTGAAATCAACACCAGGATGGATCCCTTGTGAGTACAAGTTCATTGCCAAAGTGATCAAGTCCACATTACCGGTACGCTCACCGTTACCAAATAAACAGCCTTCCACACGATCTGCACCTGCCATTACCGCTAATTCAGCTGCTGCCACCGCTGTACCGCGATCATTATGTGGATGCACACTCAATATAATACTGTCGCGATTGTTTAAATGGCGATGCATCCATTCAACCTGATCGGCATAAGTATTCGGCGTAGCCATTTCCACGGTTGCCGGCAAGTTAATAATCATTTTATGGTCTGGAGTCGGCTGCCAGATCGCCGTCACTGCATCACAGACTTCTTTAGCAAACTCAATTTCAGCACTGGAAAATGTCTCCGGTGAATATTGATAAAACCACTCAGTTTCGGGCTGCTTTGCCGTCATTTCTTTGACCCAGCGTGTGCCACGTTCTGCGATCTCCTTAACTCCCGCCTTGTCTGTACGATAGACAATCTCACGAAATGCCGGTGCAATCGGATTGTACATATGCAAAATGGCACGCTTCGCGCCTTTTAAGGATTCCACTGTTCGGGCAATTAAGTCTTCTCTGGCCTGAGTTAAGACTTCAATGGTGACATCATCAGGAATACGATTTTCTTCAATCAGCCGGCGTACGAAATTAAAGTCCGTCTCCGAAGCTGATGGAAAGCCAACTTCAATTTCTTTGAAACCCATATCCACAAGGGCCAGAAAAAACCGCATTTTAGTGTCGACAGACATCGGATCAATCAAAGCCTGATTACCGTCACGTAAATCGGTGCTCATCCAGATGGGGGCTTTATCCAGTACCACATTAGGCCACTGCCGATCCGGCAATTGGATAGCATCAAAGCGGCGATACTTCTGAGCGGGCTGACTAATCATGTCTGACTCCTGACAATACACATTAATGACACAAAAGATGCTGAAACAAATTTGCCTGACTCACCATATCAATCGGGTTAATTGATACTTTTCCGATGTACCGTTCATGACTTTTGATCATGTCCGTGCATCGTGCCAGCCGCGCTTTTGGCGCATGAGCTATCAGTTCCAGCCATGTGAAATAGTATAAAGAAGTGCTAATAGAATTAAATTGCTAAGTTTGCACAAAACCAACACATAAAAGAATAATATTGCTTATATTTATAAAATATTGAAATATATAACCACATTATAAATTAACAGGAATATTTCATGTCTGAGCAACTTGATAAATACGATGTCATGATCTTGCAAAAATTACAGACTGACGGACGTATCACCAACCAGGAATTAGCCGAAGCCATCAAACTTTCACCCTCGCCCTGTCTGCGCCGGGTTAAACAAATGGAAGAAAAAGGCTTAATTGATGGTTATGTTGCTTTACTCAACGCCAAAAAATTAGGCCTGACCTTAATGGCCTTTATTGGCATTAGCATGGATAAACATACACCAGAACGATTCGAAGCACTTGAATCGACACTCGCCAGTTACCCTGAAGTCCTTGAGTGTCATCTGATAACCGGCCAATCGGCAGATTATTTATTAAAAGTCATTGTGAAAGATATGGATGCTTATCAACAATTTCTGCTCAATAAATTAACTCGAATTGAAGGTGTAACGGGTGTTCACACTTCCTTTGTGATGAAGTCGCCAATTAAAACCACGGCTTTGCCTGTTGGCTGATGCATTAGTGCATCAGCTAAAGTTAAGTTATACATCAGGTCGTTTCTGCTTTTGTAGCTGCCACATCCCAGCCATAAACAGCAGCATCGCTAACCAAACAATAATAAACGTCACTAATCTGGCTTGAGGAAAGTGCTCATCCAATACAAACACACCAATCAGAAATTGTATGGTTGGATTGATATACATAATAAAACCGACAATCGATAGATTAATACGTCGGGTTGCCATAGCAAATAAAACCAAAGGTAATGCCGTCAAAAAGCCTGAGCTAATCAACAACACTGTTGTCGTTGTATCCTCGCCGAATTGTAATATTGACGGCTCAGCATTAGCCTGCCAGCCAATCCACAGCATAACAAAAGGCATTAACCACAAAGCTTCTATGGTGAGTCCGTTAATACCATCAATCGGGTGGATTTTACGGATAAGTCCGTAGAAGGCAAAAGCAAATGACAAAATTACGCCCACCCATGGCAAGCTGCCAAATGACCACAGTTCCCAAAGCACTGCCAGAAACGCAATCCCCCCTGCGATGGCTTGCAACGGATGCAAAGACTCTTTTAGTAAGAGTCGCCCCATCAGCAAGCTGACCAAAGGCATGATGAAATAGCCTAAACTGGCCTCAAGCACCCGATGTTGACCAACGGCCCAGATATACACCAACCAGTTAATGGCAATAAATACCGCTGATGCGCCCAGCCACAATAAGGTCGTTTTATTATGCAATGCTTCCCATAGGTGCTTACCGCGCTTTAGCAACAAGCCCACTGTTAAAGTCGCCACCAGTGACCAGATAATCCTATGCGCGGTCACTTCGATTGGTGACACGTGGCTCAGGTAACTGAAAAAGAGTGGAAAAGTACCCCAGATGGTATAAGCCAGAATGGCTAAGACTAGACCTTGCATGGTGTTCTCAGAAATTTAAATACATATGGTATCAGTGACACAAACGGCTATAAACACTTATCAGCTAACTCCCCTTATCAGAGAGTTACGGTGCATATTAATGGTGCTGGTAAACCGATAATTGTATTTTCCCGTTATGAATGACAATGCCTTCTGCGCGAAGGCACTGTATCTGCATAGCGTATTTATCGCTGCCTTCAGGAAAAGATGAACGCCCCTGGGCATTAATGACTCTATGCCAGGGCAATAACGTATTTGCCGGTAAATTTTTCAGTACCGTCCCGACATAACGAGCATATCCTGGATAGCCACAACGCTTAGCAATTTGTCCGTATGTCATCACTTTTCCGAAAGGTATATCGGCAACGGTTTGCCATATCATGGTATCAAGTTCGTTCATTGTGCTGAGTATAGACGTTGATTCATTTATTTTGTCGATAAACAAGGGACTTTTTTGTGTTATTCAGCCAAGCGATAAGGCTAAAAAATGTGATAAATTTCACATTAGCTAGAACGCTACTTTATCAACTCAAGACAAGGATGACTTTAGTGAAAACATTCACAGCCTTACTCTGTTTATTTTTCTTATCAACAGCCAATGCTTACACCCTATCTTCTGGCCCAATACAGAAATGGGGAGACCCCACACTCGGCACGGGGGCAACGATCAGTTACAGCTTTATGATGGGTGGAGAACAATGCGATACATCTACTTGCTCTGCGTTAGATAGCTTTATGCCATTGGGGTTTCAGCAAGAAATCAAAAAAGCATTTAATACCTGGAGCAGTGTCGCCAACCTCAATTTTATTGAAGTTGCAGACGATGGCGCTAACTTTAATACATTAACCACCTCAGGCGATATCCGCATCGGTGGTGAAATGATTGATGGACCAAGCGGCGTATTAGCTCATGCTTTTTATCCCGATACCCATTGGTATTTTTCTGCTGGAGGTGACCTGCATTTTGATACATCAGAAACATGGAGTATTGATAATCTGGTTGATGGCATCAGCATCTTCTGGGTAGCCTTACACGAAATTGGCCACTCCCTGGGCTTGGGTCATTCAAACGAATCTAACGCTATCATGGGGCCTTATTACAACCCTGTTCTGACAGGTCTTCAAGCTGATGATATTGCTGGTATTCAATATCTCTATGGTGCCAATATTTCAGCCGTCCCAGTTCCGGCAGCATTCTGGTTATTAAGTTCAGCCTTGGTAGGCTTGTGTGGATTAAGAAGAAAAACATCTTCTAAAAATTAATATGAATCAGCCTCTCACTCTATGTGGGTGAGAGGCTCAACATCTTTATTTGCCAATACCATAGTATCTCGAACGGCCATCAAGCTAAGCTCTGCTTTGAATTATTCAAGTATTTCTCAAACTCATCTGCTGGCATCGGTTTATTAAAATAAAATCCCTGAAGTTGCGGGCATTGATATTTTCTTAAAAACTCAAGTTGCTCAATGGTTTCAACGCCTTCGGCAATCACATTAAGCCCTAATCTATCAGCCATGTTAATGATCGCCTCCGTGATGGCACTATTGCTCTGATTTTCCGGCAGTCCATGGATAAATGATCGATCAATCTTGACGCTATCGACAGGGAAAATTTCTAAGCTGCTGAATGATGAATAGCCGACACCTAGATCATCAATAGCCAATCCGACCCCGAGTTCTTTCAAGGCTCTGAGAACTTTGTTAGCGTTAACCGCATCCTCGACCACGATACGCTCGGTAATTTCAACCACTAAATACTCTGCTGGCATCTGGGTTTCGGACAATATCTTGAGAATATCATCCAAAAGACGTTCGTCATTAAATTGTTTCGGCGATAAGTTAACCGCAATGGGTAATAATCTATTGCCATTTTTTAGCCATTGCATATTTTGACGACAAGCCGTTTCTATGACCCATTTACCGATGGGAATAATCAACCCGGTATCTTCTGCAATACTGATAAAGTCAGCGGGTTCAACCAAGCCTAAATTAGGATGATGCCAGCGGATAAGTGCCTCCATACCTATAATTTCAATGCTTTGTGAATCCAGCTTGGCCTGGTAAAACATCTCGAACTCATGGTTATGTAGGGCGTTCTTTAAGTCGGCTTCCAATGCCCTGCGCTCAAAAGATTGCTTGTGAAGCTCTGCTGAATAACGCTGAATTCCATTTTTACCTGACTCTTTTGCAGCATACATAGCGGCATCCGCATGTTTAGTCAGCTCATCTTCATTATCACCATGCTCCGGATAACAGCTGATACCAATACTTGCGGTAATGTGAATGACTTGGTCTTTGAGCATAAATGGGGCAGCAATAGCATTCAGAATTCGGCCAGCAACCACATCTACATGTTTATGTTCTTCCTCACCAGATACTTCGGGTAGTAGAACAATAAATTCATCACCACCAATACGACTGGCTACGTCACTGTCACGAATACTCAAGTTTAATCTTTCAGCCACTTGTCTGAGTAATTCATCGCCAGCATCATGACCCAAATTATCATTCACCGCCTTGAAGCCATCTAAATCCATGAATAACAGCGAGAACTGACGATCATAGCGCTTAGCTTCATTAATCTGATGTTGTACCATTTTGCAGAACATCGCACGATTGGGAAGTTGAGTAAGCTCGTCATGCAAAGCCATAAACTCAATCTGGCGCGTGCGTTCGTCCAGCGCCTCTTCCATAGCTTTAAAAGCGCGTTTAATGGCGATGCTAAACAATATGATAGTGAGCAAAATAATAAGCAGTGCCCCGACGACATTGATCCACAGCTCGTTTATGGCACTTTTATAAAGGCGAGTGATGTTCTCAACCGACACTAATACCCCGGATATCTGCCCAGTAATATCTTCAAACGGGCTTACACCGATACCATATTTCTCATCTTTATCAGTAATGAAATTATTTGCTGTAGAGATAAATCCAGCATCTAGGTCGACTTTGGGCAAAAGAGTCTCCATCAGCGATGAATCGGTTGAATAAATCAGCTGGTAATGACTAAACGCCTGACCTTGGATATCAGCCTCACTGAAAGTAATAAAGTCATCCACTAATAAAATGGCAAGATCATTACCCGTGGCCTCTTTTAATTCGTGAAAGATATGGTCGATTTCTTCGGCTAACTCAATATAACCTATGAATTCCTGTGACTCTCCTAGATAAACCGGCTGAACACAACGGAGAGAATAAAAATTCATGCCCATTTCAATGCCACAGACAAGTTTCTGTGTTCTGGCAGATTTAAGGTAGGTAGTGCGAGATAAACGGTCACCAAACTGGTCGGGCTTGTGAGCTCTCAAAATAACATCGCCATTGGGACCGATAAAATAGGCGTGGGTGATTTTTGTTTGATTTTTTAAGCGCTCAAAATCATCTTCAAATTCAGCATAGATCGTATCGCGCTGCCCTGATTGCATTTTTTCGAGTAATGTTTGATTACTGGAAAGTGCAGTAATTGCTCTGGCCAGACCTACCGCATCTGCTTCAAGAAATTGCCTAAACAGTTTAACTGTCGTTTCGTGCGTATCGGATACTTCACTATTGACGTGTTCTATATGGTGTTTAAAAAAAATCAGACTGCTAGCAATACCAACAGAGATCATCAGAGTAAACAAAAATAATTCCAAACGTGTTCTTGTGGTTAATGCTTTGACCCGTCTGCTTAATTTAAATGGCCTTACAAACATCGTTGTTTACCCCATCAACAAACAAATTAGTGTCCTTGAACTGATTTGTATAATCACATGTTTATATTAGCGCTTTGCTTCATTTGAGTAGTAAATTAATTGTGCAGTGATGTGAGTGTGAAAGTAGTACTGTCGTTATAAAAATCTTCGTCATTATTCGCCTGGAACCACTCTCTGGAGCCGATTAGAAATAAAAAAAGGGGCGAATCCTCGCCCCTTTTTGCTGATTGAAAATGACGATCACAATGTCAGCGAAGGAAACGCCGACGATGAATCATTGAAATTATAAAAAAGGCCAGCCTGAATCAGGCTGACCTTCCTCGATTATTGACAACTGACTTGATAGCCATCTTTGACGCGCTTAAAGCTGTAAGTGTTGTCATTACCTTTCTGTTCATAGTTCAACTCGTCATTAACTAATTCCAGATTCTCATAATGAATTTGCTTACCAATCTGATCAGAAGAATTTCCATTCATATCCTGAAAAGCTGCAATGACCGTATGTAACTCTTTGCCCTCCATCTTCCACTGACCTCGCTCTTTTTGCACCCAGGAAAGATTTTCACCGTCACAGACCAGAAACAATGCGGCGTAACTCTGATCCGCTTCACGTTTGACCAACCATTTCATAGTTTCACCGTCATGATCGGTTTCGGCATACCAGGTGCCAATTAAATCATCGAATCTTACTTCCGCAACAGCCATGCTTGATATAGATAGACCAACCAGTACTGCCAACATTGTTTTTAATTTCATGGGGAATCACCCTCCTTAGATGTCTACATAGATATAGGAGGATTCATTACTTCATCAATATTCATAACACCCGCCTAACTCGTTCGACAACACTAATCTTGCTGGTAAGACAGAACAAGATGTCCTAGTGATAATTGTGACTGACTCCTAATGCGGTGATGTAGAGATATCGCAAAAGCCTCTGTTTTTGATATCAGCTTGCTGGGAAAACAGAAAAATTTTGCCGTTATTTAGGGAGGAGAAAACCGCCTTTAAGTCAGAGCAACGCGGTCAATCATTATGGGTTCAGCAATTCAGTCATATCGGATAAAAACAATATCGATTGCTTATTAATCAACGAGATAATGGGATCAAGCCAAAAGGAATACCGACCCAGAAAACCAGAATAATGGCTAAACGTTCGAAGATACATCATTCGGGGAAGGCTTTTCATATTAACACTAAATAAGTAGTTGTGAAGTGGCTTGCGGTTGATATGAATAGCATTGGGAAAATAATCGTTGCTCACTCTTTGCAGTAATGATTTCTTGCACCATAATCAACTTCAGGTCTCCAACTAACCAAAGAGGATCTCGAACCAATGATCAAACGTCCCGCCGAAGGTAAACGTCTGTTTATTCTGGACACCAACGTGTTAATGCATGACCCAACGGCTTTATTCCGTTTTGATGAGCATGATATCTATTTACCGATGGTGGTATTAGAAGAACTTGACCGCGGTAAAAAAGGCTTATCTGAAGTGTCCCGCAATGTACGTCAAGTTAGCCGATTCCTCGATGATTTATTGTTACAGGCTGAAGATAATGAAGCCATTAGCAAAGGCATACCTCTGCCCAGCGTGAATAGCGGCGATATGCCAAATGCCAGTGGTCGCTTGTTTTTCCAGACCACTCAAATGGAGCAGGAATTACCTAAAGAGCTGCCGAGTCATCAAGGTGATAACGCCATTTTAAGTGTGGCAATTGCATTACAGGCAGCGATTAAAGATCACACGATTATTCTCGTTTCAAAAGACATTAACTTACGCATCAAGGCCACCGTTTTAGGTATCTGTGCCGAAGACTAC
This sequence comes from Methylophaga thalassica, assembly GCF_030159795.1. Taxonomy (NCBI): domain Bacteria; kingdom Pseudomonadati; phylum Pseudomonadota; class Gammaproteobacteria; order Thiotrichales; family Piscirickettsiaceae; genus Methylophaga; species Methylophaga thalassica. Next base: position 414,960 of record NZ_BSND01000005.1, read on the forward strand.
TACAACGATAAAGTCCTGGATGATGTGGATCTGCTCTATCGCGGTGCAAGCGAACTGAATGCGGACTTTTGGGATGACTTAAATCGTCTGGAATCGTGGACGGCTGATGGTCAGACCTTTTATGAAGTTGAAGGCGATGTGGTTAAAGACTGGTATCCCAATCAGCTCATTTACTCGCCCGGTGAAGATCACAATATTGAAGCGGTAGTGCGCTCGGTCACTGAAACCAGTGCTGATATTCAGCTTATCAACGATTACCGTAAAGATAATCATGCCATCTGGGGAATTACAGCACGCAATCGCGAACAAAATTTCGCACTGAATTTATTAATGGATCCTGACGTTGATTTCGTCAGCTTACTGGGTCAGGCTGGTACCGGTAAAACGTTGCTGACATTGGCAGCAGCATTAACACAAACTGTCGAACACAAACGTTACAGTGAAATCATCATGACCCGTGTCACCGTGCCTGTCGGTGAAGACATTGGTTTCTTACCGGGTACCGAAGAAGAAAAAATGACGCCTTGGATGGGCGCATTAATGGATAACCTTGAGGTATTAAATAAAACAGAAGGTGGCGAATGGGGTCGTCAGGCGACCAATGATCTATTACAGCGCTGGATCAAAATCCGTTCATTAAACTTTATGCGCGGCCGCACCTTCCTGAACCGCTTTTTAATTATTGATGAAGCGCAAAACTTAACCTCAAAACAGATGAAGACCTTGATTACCCGCGCAGGCCCAGGCACTAAAATTGTCTGCTTGGGTAACATCGCTCAAATTGACACGCCGTACTTGAGTGAGACGACATCAGGTCTGACTTATGTGGTTGATCACTTTAAATATTGGCAGCACAGTGGTCACATTACGTTACTCAGAGGTGAACGTTCAAGACTGGCTGATTATGCCTCCGAAAACCTTTAATGCTGGCAACTTAATCGGAACATGATATAAAGAATCCTATATTCAAGCCGATTAAGTGGCATTAGGTTTTCAAGGATAACGGTAGAGAGTGATGCAACATTCAGGTTCAGACAGACGTGAATTTTTTCGAATCAATGACTCGGTGGTGATTGAGTTCAAACCAGTGGAAAAAACACACGTTGGTGAAGTCGCAAAACGTATTTCACAATCATCAGATAATGATGGTGATTCTGAACGGGCACAGTTACGTACAATGCAAAACGTGTTTTCACATTTACTGGACCAAATCAGCCAGCATGATCGTGAAATGGCACGTGCCCTACGGTTATTGGATGACAAAGTAAATCTGATAGCGCAGCGAATCGAGCGTCATAACAATCCGATCAATCCTGACAAACTGACAGACGTTAACTTAAGTGGGGGTGGCGTTGCTTTATTAGTGGCCACCCCTATTCCACCAAGAGATTATGTTGAACTTTTTATGCAGTTAGTGCCATCAGCCAGCACCATTCATACTCTGGCGACGGTGATTGGCTGTGACAAAATCGAACAAGCACCGTCTGAAACACCTTATTTATTACGTATGGCCTTCACTCATATGGATGAAATGGATCGTAATGTCCTGATTCGCCACACCTTAAAACGTCAGGCCGAACGTTTACGCGAAGGTGAGCTCACAGGCGCTATGACCCTTATCGAGTCTTGATATAGCTGTAATACAGCAACGGAATGACCAATAAGGTTAATAAGGTCGACACCAGAATTCCGAATAACAAGGCAATAGCCAAGCCATTAAATATGGGGTCATCGAGAATAAAGACCGCCCCTACCATCGCAGCCAGCGCAGTCAGAATAATGGGCTTGGCACGGGTTGCAGCAGCGGCAATCACTGCCTTCTCAGCCGTCATGCCTTCAGCCATCGCATGACGAATAAAGTCGACTAACAAAATAGAGTTACGCACGATAATCCCCGCCATTGCAATCATGCCAATCATTGATGTTGCTGTAAAAGATGCGCCTAATAAAGCATGCCCAGGCATGACGCCAATTACGGTCAGTGGAATTGGCACCATAATAATCAACGGTAATAAATAAGATCGAAACTGCGCCACAATCAGCAGATAAATCAGAATAATGCCCACGGCATAAGCTAAGCCCATATCACGAAACGTCTCATAGGTAATTTGCCATTCTCCATCCCATTTCAGTGAATCTTGTAGCGCCAGACTTGGCACTGAAACCAAATATTGCTCAATCGACATATTCTCTAATTGCTGATACACCGAAAACATTCCATATAATGGACTATCGACCTTGCCAGCCATATCCGCTGTGACGTAAGTCACGGCTTGTAAGTCCTTGTGGTAAAGCGTTTGCTGATGTTCACCATCCACCACATTGACGACATCAGATAAACGAATCAGCTCACCTTGTTGATTGATGAGCTTCATATTCAATACGGCATCAAGATTCGCTTTATCCTCGATTGACCATTGCAACCGCAATGGTATGGCGTATTTCACATTATCATCGTGCAGATACCCTACGTCCTCACCAGTCAGCGCTAACTGAATAGCTTCAACAATCTGTTGCTGACTCAGGCCAAATAAGCTCGCTTTATTTCTATCTACATTAATCATCTGTCTGTCGGCTTTCGCCTCAATGCTGCTATCAATATCGACAATGCCATCGGTTTGCTCGAACACCTTAACAAGTTGTGATGCCTGATTTTGTCGCTGTTGTTCATTCAAGCCATACAACTCCGCCACAATGGGTGATAACACAGGTGGTCCCGCCGGCACTTCAACGACCTTGATACATGCATCCCATTTCTTAGCAATCGTTGTCAGTGGCTCTCTTAGCTTTAGTGCTAAGGCATGGCTATGTTCATCACGCTGATGTTTATCTCTGAGGTTGATTTGAATATCTGCCTGATGCCAGCCCTCACGCAAATAATACTGACGCACCAGACCATTAAAATTAATCGGCGAAGCTGTGCCGACATAGGCCTGATAATCGGTCACATCGGCAACGGTCGACAGATAATCTGTCAATGCACGGGTGACTGCGGCTGTTTTTTCTAATGGCGAGCCTTCAGGCATATCAATCACAATCTGCACTTCAGACTTATTATCAAACGGCAGCATTTTCAGAATAACCAGTTTCATTGCTGCCAGACCAACAGACACAATGACCAGCAAAATAAGTCCACCCCACAGTAATTTTCGGCGGCGGGCTGCATTTTCATGTAATAGAAAGGGACTCAAAATACGCTGAAAAACGGCGTTATATTGGGACTCGGCGACTTGCTCATGGTTGGTCGAACGAGAATGTGAAAGCATCTTCAACACCATCCATGGTGTCACGATATAGGCCACCATTAATGACAGCAGCATGCCCATACTGGCATTAATCGGAATCGGGCTCATATACGGGCCCATCAAACCGCTGACAAAGGCCATGGGTAATAAGGCGGCAATCACGGCTAAAGTCGCCAATATGGTTGGCTGGCCTACCTCATCGACAGCGATGGGAATCGCTTGTTTTAAGGTTAATTTTCCTTGTTGAATATGACGATGAATATTCTCCACCACCACAATCGCATCATCCACCAAAATGCCAATAGAAAAAATTAAGGCGAATAACGACACCCGATTTAAAGTAAAACCCCATGCCCACGAGGCAAATAACATCAGTAATAAGGTAATCACCACCGCTACGCCAACGATAATGGCCTCTCGCCAGCCCAGTGCAAATAACACCAATAAAACCACAGCCACCGTGACAAAAATAAGTTTATGGATCAGCGTATCGGCTTTTTGATCCGCCGTTTCACCATAATTACGTGTGACGGTCACCTGCACATCATCCGCAATCATCACGCCTTTTAATTCTGTTACCTGCTGCAGAACGGCATCGGCAATATCGGCGGCATTGGTTCCAGGCTGTTTGGCAATGGCGATGGTGACGGCATCATATTCACCCTGAGCTTTAATCTGTTTGTCTGCAGCAGCAGGTCCGGTGCCAAACCACACATACTGACTGGGTTGTTCTGGACCAAGAGCAATATCAGCCACATCAGTTAAATACACCGGTTGGTCATTAAATACACCGACAATTAATGACTTCAGCGTGTCAGCGGAAACAATAAACTGACCCGCTTGAACACTAGTCATTTGATTATTCTGTACTGTCGTCCCAGCCTCAGCAGATTGGTTAGCGGCTGACAATGCCTGACTCAAACGATGACTATCAATGTGATAAGCCGCCATTGCCTGTGGATCTAAGGTGATATTCACTACGGTATCAGCGCCGCCAACAGTATAAATATCCCGTGTTCCATCAACCCGCTTCAGTTCCACTTCCAAGGACTGTGCCAACTGTTTTAACTGATTTGAATCCTGCTGGCCCTGACGCCATAAGGTCAGCGTCAGAATAGGCACATCATCAATGCCTTTGGGTTTAATAATAGGTTGTGACACACCTAAGTTTTTGGGCAACCAATCCAGATTGGAATAGATTTTATTGTACAAACGTACAATCGCATCGGTACGGTTCTCGCCGACTTCAAACTCGGCAGTGATAATAGCCAGTCCTGGCTTTGATACTGAATACACATGTTTCAGACCAAAAATTTCACTGACCACCTGCTCCGCCGGTGTCGCTATCAAACTCTCAACTTCCTTGGCTGACGCACCGGGGTAAGCAATGAAAATATCTGCCATCGTGACATCAATCTGCGGCTCTTCTTCACGCGGCGTCACCATCAATGCAAACAATCCCAGTAACAATGCTAACAGCGCCATCAATGGCGTCAGTGCATTGTCCTGAAATAACCCGGCAATACGACCGGATATTCCCAGTTTTGGCTTAGGTTCAGTCATGTTGTAGCTGCAAATACAATAAGGCCATATCTGGCTGAGTAATCACTTGTTCTCCGGCATCGATGCCGGATAAGACTTCAACCCAGCCATCATCGTAGTCCGTCCCCACTCTGACTTGTCGGAATACAACCCGTTGCTGTGCAAGCACGTAGACCCCATTCACTTCAGCCCGTTTCACCAACGCCTGTTTTGGAATCACCAACACCGGCTGATCACTGCCATATGCGATGACTTTTGTCGTCATGCCAGGGAAAATACCATTGATCTTTTGTGGTAAATCCAAACGGATATGAAAACTGTGAGACTTTGGATTTGCAGCTGGAATTAAGATTTTATCAAGCTGTGTTAAATGCTCGCCTGTAGGTAAAAGGACATCCAGCTTGGCCGCCATCACTTCAGTTAATTGTTTCTCTGGCACGGTAAACACCACGCGTAAATCATCCAGTGATAAACCGGACATCAATGCCTGTCCAGGTGTTGCCATCTCGCCCACTTCAATCCAGCGCTTAGTCATCACACCCGCGTAAGGTGCTCGCACTTCGGTATAGGACAGCTCAACTTTAGCCTGCTCGACTTCCGCTTGCCGCGCTTTAATTTGGGCATTTAATACATTGACGCGTGCCGCTGTCGCCGCTTTATCCGCTTCAGCTTTATCTAAAGCGGAGCGTGTCACCTGTTTACGTTGATACAAATCATTAATACGTTTAGCTTCAGCAGCGGCTTCAGTATATCTGGCCTGAACTTCTTTTAACTGCGCCTGTTCGGCCAGCAGATTCGCTTCTGCCTGCCATAGACGGGTTTTAATTTCTTCATCATTAAACCGTAAAATCAGTGCACCTTTTTCCACTCTGTCATTCACGTCATAAAAGATCTCAGCCACTTGCGCTGAAACACGGGAAGAGACAGTCGCCTGATTAACAGCTTCAATACTGCCATCAAAAGTCCATTGCTGAGCGTAGTTTTTTAACACCGCTTCGGCATGGGGTAGCGCTTCGGCCTGAACAGTAAAACTCACAGGAAAAAACAGTATGAAAAAGACAATCCATTTAGTAAATGAATGTTCCATGGTAATCTCAACATCAATATTAGCATTTGCTAATTTACATTTATCACCACTGATTGTCTATACTGAGTTTTTGTTCAAGCTGGAAATAATCTGTTCATGAAGTATCCCATTTTATATAGCTTTCGCCGTTGTCCTTACGCCATGAGGGCCCGACTTGCATTGGCCGCCAGTGGAATAAAAACCGAACTTCGTGAAGTGGTATTAAAAGATAAACCCGCAGAATTAATGGCTGTTTCCCCCAAAGCCACAGTACCTGTTTTACAAACTGAAACTGGCAGAGTGATTGATGAAAGTATTGATATCATGCGTTGGGCACTGGATAAACGCGATCCATTAAACTGGTATCAATCGCTCGATCGGCGTCAACAAATCCAATGCGATGAACTGATTGCCAATAATGATGGTGACTTTAAGTGCTACCTTGATCGCTATAAATATGCTGACCGTTATCCGGAACATCCAGAAAGCTATTACCGTGAGCAAGGTCAAAAAACCTTACAAAATCTGGAATCGTTATTAAAAGAAAATGGCTGTCTGATCAGTGAAAAATGGACGATGGCAGATATCGCGCTGCTGCCCTTCGTTCGTCAGTTTGCTTTAGTTGATAAAGACTGGTTCAACACAGCACATTATCCTCTCGTCAGAGACTGGTTAAATCACTTTCTACAAAGTGAGCTGTTTGCCAGTGTGATGACAAAATACGATCAATGGCATGCCAATCAGCCACAAATACTGTTTCCATAATGTCGGGACAGAGCATATAGAGTCAGCTTCATGCTTGGCTCTATATAGCGTAGATAAAGCATATTGAATCACAGAAACGCCGCATTCATCCCCTCGAAATGTCACCTCAGATAAACGCCTTATTTAACAAAGTGTTTATCCATCTTCGAATCAATGACAACAACAAACAAAGTATTGATTAAACTAAAAAAATCCGTTAAATATTCATTCACACACAAACACTGACTAAACTTGATTCAGTCTTTTTATCGCACAAAAAGGACGTTCTAACGCAACACCCAACTGACATTAATTATCTTTAGAGTTTTTTGAGGGGGAATCTCTAATGCATACAAGGAATTTGGTAGGTTTTGTTGTTCTCAGTTCATCTCTATTATTAAGCGCATGTGGCGATGGTCAGAAAAGCCAGATTGATGAAGCTTTAGCCGCTAAGTTCGATACCAATCTGTGTTTTAAAGAACTCAAACAGTTCCCTTATGTAGCACGACCTAAGCCACGCGATTGGCTTCAACCAATGGTAGATGATGGCCTTCTGGATATGGAAGAACGGAAATCAAAAACGAATTCAGGCTCAGAATACATCTACACCATGACCGAAAAAGCATTGAAATACTCAACTAATGAAGGTCATTTCTGTTATGGCACTCAACGCTATGAAGATGTTGAAGGTTTGCCTGATACCGACGATGGCTTCAAACCAGGCATGCAAATTCCAGTAAAAGTGATTGTGAACCGTGAAATTACCGCGGATTGGGCAGAAGCCGATGTGCTTAAAAACAAAGTCCAAAATGGAGAAGTCATTTTGCCTGCGGTGTTGATCTTCAAACAAGACGGCTCTATCAGCGTTTTTAAATAATCCATCAGACTCGTTATAGGTAGCAGCTCATGAGTGAATTTATCGATAAGTTGATGAGTAAAGATCGCCCCCTCTGGCAGCGTCTTTTGCTGTGGCTTGTGATCATCTTTCTGTTATTCAACACCGTTGGCGTCGCCCTCTTTTTTGTGTTTGAAATATTCGGCAGATATTTCGGCAAACTCTTTGTGTTAATACTGGCTGGTGCCACGCTCGCCATTCCAATCTGGCGCTGGCACTTAAAGAACGTTCTGCAAACCTGGGGCAATCCATCCGTATCCGACTTTACCCGCCGAGAGGATCCAGCGACTGGTGGCTATCTGTTTGATATTCAGCCAGCCAGAGCGACACGCACGCCAGCCATTTTTCTATTTGCTGTGGGTGTGTTTTTCCTGTTCAGCTTTATTCTGATTTCATCCGTATGGATTTATATTCTGTCGCTGATCTTTATCGGCGTCGGCTGTAGCTTTGTTTTACCCGGGGCACGTTACCGAAAACCAGCACGGGTGTCCGTTTCCAAACAAAGTATCGAGCATGACGACTTTAGCATGCCTCTAGCCTCTATCGCAGAAATTAAGGTCGTTCATAACGGCTTGGTTGTAGCAGAAGATCCTATTATGCCTGGACCCAATGGCGTGCCCGTTTCTTCGATGTTAGGCCGACACTGGGGACATCGACAGGCTGAACGCGACTATTGTGTGGAAATAAGAGCCGAGGGTAACAGTGAGCCATATGTTCTTGCAGGTGGCCTGACACTGGAATCTGCCACAGCCTTAGTGAGTGATATCACCAAAACCAAAGATGAAATGAGCAAAAGCCTATCTTGAGAAGGGACCTGACCATGCTAAAACACAACCTTCTTTTTTGTTTCATTACAGCATCGCTGATGTCAGTGGTATATGCTGAAAACTCAGCTAATCACAATATCCAATCTCATTCCGACTCTGCCATTATCGCCTGGGCACATGAAAAGCATGGTCATAATGTCTACGAACCCGTACAAGTATTTTATGGTGACTTTACTGGGGATGGTATGGATGACGCGCTCGCCTGGATTCTCTATCCCAGTGGCGGTAATAGTGATTTCCTTGATGTCGCCTTATTCCGTTATGAAAATGGTCAGCTCAGCTATTATCGGAGTGTTGATAATGTGTTTGGTGGTAATCCACGTAATGTCGTGATAACACCAGGACAGATTACACTCACCACCACCATGCATAAACCGGATGAACCACGTTGCTGCCCAACAGGTGAACGGGATTGGGTCATTGAAACAGAAAACGCTGAATAGACTTTTATATTCAGATCAGGAATTTGTTGATCACGTGCCAGAGAGAACTTTTGATTTTTTGCATCTAAACCTGTGGCGTACAGGCAATATAAAAAAATGCACTAAAAACAGTGTAATAAACTTTGACAGAGCCAGCTATTGATAAAAGGTGTGGATGTCAGCAGAAGTGAATACTATCAAGCCATAATAGCTGGTCTGGTCCATATATCTTCAAAGCAATAACAGAGAGTCGTCCATGATTCTCTGCTGCCGCTTATGAAACAAGTAATAAATGATGACACCAAACTATGGGTTATTCCGGATGAACACCTTTTTCCAAAAAGGCGCCATCATCCAATGGTTCCAGCCAATCCAGTACCGGTTGTTTAAAGCTATTCAAGCCTTTGTATTCCGCCAGATCCGGATGCAGGCTTCGTAATACGCGGTTTAAACGTCTTGCCCAACGTGGATAGGTTGCTAAGTCTGCCAAACTCACCATATATGTACGGATGCTGAAGGCAATCGCATTACTGCGTGGCAGTCTGAACAAGGCTTGCAGTTCTACCCGTAAAAAGACTTTGTCGCCGGCATTTTCTTTGGTGGCCGACACGTTATCCGTGCCCCAGACATCATAGGTTTCAGAAGACGTATCCAGTCGAGGATTAACACACATACGCCAGTTAGTCCGACGAACCGGGCTACCGTATTGCAGATGTAAGAGGTATTTCAGAGCACGATCAAAAATGCCCATTTCAGGCGCATGAGGCACCGGTGCGTGCCATTCTTTAAATGACATTCCTGCATCAAATGCGACCGACCAATCCGCCTGTCCAGTTACCATGCCGAGATCGGCATAGAGATCATTATCACGTTGATCCATGATGACCCAGTCACCCTGAACCTGACGCATCACGTATTCGAACGGCTCCATCGGTAAGGTGGATACGTCACCAAACACAAAGCGATCTTCAATACCCAGTGGTTTATTGACCCAGTGCCAGTTATCACCATCAATGGTTAACTGAATCTCAGACGGATAACTTTCAGAAAGCGATGTCATCACTAATTCCAGTGTGTCCCATTGAGCATCCATCATATGCGGCAAAGCGACACAGCGTGTGTGGTCTTCACTTAATACAATGGCGCGCTCTTTACATTCGGCCACATAGTGTTCGTCGACATCAATCGGGTGTTCAAACACAGAGCCAGGCGCACCTGGGGTGTGCTGCTCAATGTTGACGCTATACATATACTCGTCTTCTTCAAACGGGTAAGGAAAACGGCGTACTGATTCCGGCGAGTTTCTAAACGTGAAATCACCACGGAATGTTTCTTCATTAAATGCCATATTCATCGTTTATTCCTCACAAATTGATGACCATGCGTGTACAGTTGGCACGCGAGACACAAGGTAAAATTTTCTTAGCGGCGACACGCTCAGCGTCGGACAGATATTCATCGTGATGAACTAAGTCACCGTCACATTCGACGACTTCCACCTCACAACGACCACAGGCACCGCCACGGCACATATAAGGCGCATCGATACCCGCTTCCTCCAGCGCTTCAAGCATGCTGAGGTCACTAGGCACAACGACCTCGGTATTGGATTGCAATAAGCTGACAGTGAATGGCGCACCACTCGCTGGTGCTAAAAACTTCTCACTATGTACAGACGTTTCTGGCCAGCCCAGCTCGGAAGCGATCAGTTCCAAACCGTTTACCATTGGATCCGGACCGCACACATACACATGCGAACCCAGTGGCTGTTTGCTCAATAATTCAGTGATATTGAGTCGGCCGGTTTCATTTTCAGGATAGAAAAACGCTTTATCACCGCATAAGGCTTCAATTTCTTTGCGGAAAGCCGCATGTTCAGCACTGCGATAAGCATAATGTAATTCGTAGTCATGACCGAGACGATTTAAATCGGTAATCTGTGACAAGAAAGGCGTAATACCAATACCACCGGCCACCAGAATGTGTTTTTTCGCCAGACGATGAATCGAGAATAAATTGGTAGGCATCGATATTTCTAATAAGGTGCCTGGTTCCACTTTCTCATGCATAAACACTGAACCACCACGTGATTTTTCCTGCTTACGCACCGCAATCTGGTAGGCACTGTTATCGTTGGTAGGGCCCATTAAGGAATAGGCATTACGATGGGTCCGGCCATCGATATCCATCGATACAACCACATGGCTGCCGCCAGAGAAATAAGGCAGTGGGCTGCCATCTTCGGCTACCATCGTAAAATGTTTGATTTGTTCAGCCACTTGCTCAACGGAAGTGACTTTGACTTTTAAAGCACTCATGGGTAAACCTCCTGTGCTGGTGGAATCTCGCCGGGTGTTTCACCATCGACCATAAAGCCCATATAGGCACCCCAATGACGGGAGAAATGATCACGAACGAATAAATTCAGGCCACAGTTCACACATTGATGGATGTTGTGGTGAACGTCCTCGTTAATCGTTTCGCAATGCACGCAGAACACGCGTCTAGCTAAAGAACCTGTCTGTTCTTTAAAAATATTCCGGTCATCGACGCCATATTCAGTCAGCAACTTGGCGACTGGCCAAATCAGTTTTTCTTCACCAGCAACGTAGAACTGTGTGCCCATATAGCAATTGTCCAGCTCAGTCTTCATCGCCGCTGTTAAGGATTCCTGTGAGTCGCAGACAGTAATTGACTCACCTGACATCTCTTCAACGATGCTCACATACTTGTTACTTGCTGCATCATCAGCCAGATAAAACACTGATAAAGGTTGTTTTGGCACCATTTGCTGGAATAACTTCAGCAAGGCTTTACCACCACCTTCACCGCCAACGATCACCACATGATGTGTCGCTTTTTTTTGCCAGACCAAGGTGCCGTAAATAGGTTTGGTTGTAATTGAGTAACCTTTTTCCATCATCTATTCCTCAATTTACTCAGGGTGAGTGCGAACACGCATAGGATCATAAAAAGGCATCTTGACGATGGTCGCTTTGACCTCGTCACCGTCGGCCACTGTTACTGTGGTGCCAAGTTGACTGTATTCCGGTTTGATATGTGCCATCGCCAGTGACTTCATCAGATATTGGCTGTAGCTGGAGCTGGTCACCACACCGACTTCTTTGCCATCAATGAATAATTTAGAACCGACCTCTACCGCTTGCTTTGAGCGACATTCCAGACCAATTTGTTTAAAGCGTTCTCTGCCTTTTAACTTCAGCACCGCTTCTTTACCGATGTAATCACCGGGTTTATCTTCATCAACACACCAGTCCATATTGACTTCCCACGGTGTGGTATCGCCTTCAGGCATATCAAATGGGAAGAAAAGTAAGGCTGCTTCAACGCGTGTCAGATCCAGTGAGTCCCATGATGCCGGGATGCAGCCATAGGGCTGACCTTTTTCCAGAATCATGTCCCACAGGTACACAGCATCAGCCGCGGAACAATAGACTTCGTAGCCGCGTTCACCGGAATAACCACCGCGAGCGAGGATCACTTCACGACCGAATAAGGTCGTCTTGATATGTTTGAAATAAGGTAATCCGGCGAGGTCGAAATCCAGTTCCGGATCCAGAATATCGATAGAACGAGGGCCCTGCAGCGACAGGATATGAACATCATAATCCTGTTCAACTGTGACATCCTCACCTTTAGCGAGTTCGGCTAAGGTTTGTTGTGTGGCGCCACTGCCATGAGATAAACGGTAATGTTCTTTATCATCACAAATGACCATGATGTCATCGACCAGCGCACCTTCTTCATTAACTTCACCGGCAAGTCGGGAAGTACCTGGTTCGAGCTTAGTGACATCAATCGTCACCAGCTTGTCGATAATTTTTAATGCGGCTGGCCCAGATACATTAACAATATTGAGACCAGACACATCATAAAGACCTGCCCGGGTACGGACCGCAACAACCTCATCATTCACATCCGAATGGTAGCTCCATGGAATGGGCATGCCATTCCATGTTTCGCCATCCAGTGTTGACCCAAGTTCTTTATGGCGAACATTGAGTACTGAGTTCCGTGTGGTAGTTTCTTTGGGCAGTGGATTATTCATGGTCTAACTCCGGTTACATAGAACGAATTCAATGTAAAAAACTTACCGAAATCAGCCGCATATAAAAATTCTCATGATGGAGTACTCCTTAATGGGTAAAAACCATCTGATTTTTTATGCTCTACCTTTTATAATCCATTGATAAGAAAGAAAATAATTAAGAAAAATTTACTCTGCGTGCAAAGACTTTAGTGTCTGAATCATCTCAATAATCACTAATGCCGCTTCACGGCCTTTGATAATCATGCGATCTTTTGCTTGTTGCTCATCTTCTGTGGTCAGAATCGCATTGGCCAGCGGAATTCCTGTGCCAATCTGAATATCAGTACAGGCACGTGCTGACTCATTGGCCACAATCTCAAAATGATAGGTTTCACCACGAATGATGCAGCCTAATGCGACCAGACCATCACAATTACCTTTTAATGCCAGTTCATGTAAAACCATCGGAATTTCCAATGCACCCGGCACAGACAATACCTGAATGTCCCGTTCCTGAACGTTGCTGGCTTTTAACTGGTCAACACAGGCATTTAACAGTGCCGTGCAAATCTCAGAGTTAAACCGCGAGACAACGATACCTACTCGAAAGCCATTGCCGTCAATATCGTCACGAACACCTGCCCCATGTATATCTGCCAAATCTGTTTCCTCATGTAAATAAATCGCATTGGGGCAATCAAATACCCTCTCGATGCTGGATAAAATAACGCTATTCAAAGTCTATGCGCAATGCTTCTTCAATCTTAAAGCTATGCGTCACCATACTTCGTACATGTTTTATTCCTGCCGTATATAGAATTTAGCTGGAAATCTTCGGCGCTTCACAGTAATAAATAGCGCCTATTAGGCTTGCCAGATTGCCCTACCCGACATGATGTTGGCAACCAGTCTAAGTCAGCAATCAAATGGTTTCACACTCAACACAAAACCTAAAATTGCGTTCAGCCTAAATATGAGAAGCCATTTAATATGGATATTAATATTTGTGCCTAACGATTTAGGTAAGGGGCTACGACGGAGCGCAGCGTAGTTGGCATCCCGTTGACCACCTTGTTATCAGATTTGCGACTTGGTGTCAGGTAGACAGTCAGCAAATTCTCTTTGAATAAGTGGCATTTTGCCGCGCTGCGCACCACCTCCATGCAATATGACCAATAGCATTCCTACCATTACTGACACACCATTGGATATTCGGACCATCTGCTCGAGTAAAGGAAGTGGATAGCCTTTACTGTGGCGGTGGATTGCATGAATACCGCCGTGGATGAACGAACTTAGAGGCTTCCAAGAGTGCTCTTTAAATTCCAGCAGCATATTCACCAGCTCCTGGGGTGCTTTACCCTGTAATTTCTCGAGCATTACGCTGAGCATCGGAAGCCTATTCGCTTTATTTGCTGCCTCTTGTGTCAGCTCACTGGTCAACATAGAAACGGCGGCGTCGGGAGCCGCGTAGAGAAGCCACATTGCCCTGACCAAAGCCTCATACTGAAGACGAACAAGTCCCGTCGCGGAGGTGAGATTGCCACCCGAAATCAGCATCTTCGCGCTTTCAGCATGCTCGAATGCAATACTACACATGACTCTACTAGCCATGACTCTTTTCGAATCATTAAAAGGAGCGAGCGCGAAAAACTCCAAGAGTCTGCTTTCGAGTTCAGCAGATCGTGATAGCAAACTATTTATCAATGGTGTAACTACTCATAAGGCCTAAATAATGGGCTGCGCGATATCGCAGTCCCGCGAACGATAGTGAGCAAACTTAATTTTTTTGTTATGTGACTTTATTTTTTGAAAAGCATTCACTAAAAGATTGCCTTAAAAAATTATCAAAATCATTTTGATTGCCCCAAAATTTGGCAAATGGAATTTTACTGGCCATGAGGTTAGACAAGGCGGTTTTAGTTGCCAGCTTATTTCCAGGAAGAGAGATGCTCACGAAGTTTGAGTCTGTGTTTGAGTGAATATGAAAATGATAAATGGCTATAGGAGAAGATTTATTGCCTTCATTAGTAATATCTACAAGCTCTGGATAAGCTATACACATTAATTTTTCTTTACCATTTCTAATTCGAAACAGCTGTTGTTCACGAACTATAAAGAAGTCTTCAAGTGATGTATTCATGTGGTTTCTTCGACATAACAGTGTTTTTTATAAGGCCACTGGCCTCATAATAAATATTAAACTGATGGCCTCATAATTCATTTTCGGCAACCATAACATATTGACTATAAGATAAATTAATTTCAAAGCTTGAAGTTATAAGGCAAAAAAATTGAACTAGGCGGGAAAAATAGTGCCGAGCTTTTGTTAACTTGTTTCCAAAGGAATCAAGAAGAATCAAGGGGTCAGCAAACTTGATAATTACAAAGCTGAGAGCCTTCATTGAACTAAGTAGTGAATCAAGAAACCGTCACTGTTTGGCTTCAATCTTAAAATCCTTCTGAAGCCTGGCCCAGTGCGTTCTAAGGCCTTCTTTGTGTGCTTCGTCCATTACTTGTGTTTTCAGTGCTTCAGGCCATAGCTCTCTAGCTTTTGCCATTGTGTCATCTAAATGAGGTTTAATCGCTCGCCATGGAATGCCAGATTTCTCTGCCCATGATTGAAAATGATCCATCGTGACGGTATACCATTCTTTGGTTTTACCGAGGTTAAGCGCATACTTGGTTTCATTTTCAATATACACACTCGTTGTGACGATATCGTATGCAGGAGACAATCGCGGCGTCACCTTATCAGGATACAAAAAGCTCCAGTTTTTTATGTGGGCATCGCCATTAGCTAAAAGAATATTCACCAGTAATCGTCTTGCGAACTGTTGTGCGTCCGCAAGGCCGTCGCCAGAAAAGTCATAAATGACTTTGCCGATATTCTCATAATTGGCTGAAGTGTATTTTTCGTGCGGATACTTCACCAGAATTTGTGCAAAGTCTTCCATGTGAATACGCTGGTCATTGTCACGATCAAATCGCTTTATGGCAAAGGCTTGCTTTTCATCGGGTAAGTTAATTTGTGGTAGATTATCTAGCTTATCCAGGTCAACAAGTTTGATCTCAGGAATATCAATGCCGACCATCCCCGCCAGTGACATGGCAGTATATTCATTCAGTGGCACAAACTTGTGCTTGGTTGAGGGTGTTTTGATAATCCAGTCACCCAGCACATTGCCCTTCGATAAGTTATAGCGCCCATCTTTTTCCTTCATAGAAAATTTCATTTGCACGCCAGCTAAGGAAAACTTGTTGTCTTGGGTCACTTTATCGAACTTAACCGCCCTAGCCTCTCCGTGAGCCCTGAGGATGTAACCAGGCACATCTTCGGGATCCATCGTCGTGGCTTCGATAGCACCCGGTAAGTCTTCACCAAGGTAAGAGAGAATGTGAAATTCATTATCAACGTGCACCTTCAAGCTTTGTGCGATTAGCTCGCGTAAAGAGCCTTCTGGCAGCAGGTTTGAAAGCACAGGATGTAACCGTTGATTCCTAGCCCATGGCTCGGCCATGATTTCGGCCGCTTTAGGAAATGAAGGGTGAGTGATGAGGCTGAATGTTGGGCGCTCAGGATCATTTTTAAATGAGTCTGCAATGCTCAATACATTGCGGCCATTCTTAAATCCAGCGAGATAGCCGACCAATACACCGTGGATGGAGAGTTGTAATACGTTTACTTCATCATTGCTGTCTGTGCTCATTCATTTTCTCCCAGCAATCCCTGCCATGGATCATCAGCCAATGAGCTACTTTTTTCTTTGCCCGTCGTATTTGGTTTAGTTGATACCGACTTATCGTCAGCCAATACCGCCAGCACATCTTGTAGTTTTTCCTGTGGTATCAGCAGTAATTCACTTTTAAGCCCCTTGGCAATAAGTTCAAGTGTATCAAGGCGTGGATTGCCTTTGGATTCCAGTCGCTGATATTGCTGGCGCGATATACCAACGCGCAGCATCATATCGTGCTGCTTGAGTTCCAATGCAATACGGCGTTTTTTTATCTGGTCGAGTAGTGAATTCATAATGAAACATATATATTGCTATTCATTTATAGGAAACATACTAGTTTCTTTTTTATACATTAGCAATATATATGTTTCTTTTTAAATTGAACGTGTTTTTATTACGAAAAGAAACTTATATATTGCTTTTATAGGTGTACTTAGAAATCAGCGAAATCAAGGGATAGGTAAACTGGATAAGTAGCTTTATGTCGAAAAGAGTTACAGATCGCTCATGCACGGCATGTTAAAGCCTTTAATACTCCGGATTGGAAAACAGCTTTTGGGCACATCGACAATACATTTATCGCACCACTGTTCTATGATGAAGTGGTAGCCGATAAGCGTGATAATAAAGACTAAACTCGCGGCCTCACACTGATTGCTGTTTTGTTGCCTTAGCGGGTTCAAGACTGTGTTGAACCTACAACAGACAGAATTCCCCCAGCAATACACAGATGTAAGTCGGAAAAGGCCATTGGCTTATTTTAGTGAGAGATTTTTAGCCCAATGATGCCCGATAGAATTAATAAGATACTGAATATACGCGCTATCGTGGCTGGCTCTGATAAAAACACAATACCGAAAATCACGGTACCAATCGCACCGATGCCGACCCAAACGCCATAGGCAGTGCCTAGTGGTAGTGTTTTCATGGCCACACCCAATAACCACAGACTCAAAGCAACGGTAACGAGCGCCAGCAGACTGGGGCCTAACTTGGTCAGACCTTCTGAGTATTTCAATCCCGCCGCCCAGACGACTTCCAGTAATCCCGCAACTACTAATGCTAGCCAAGCCATAAACAGCCCTTGTATTTCATTCGTAAATTTAAAATTATGAAGTTGATGCTGTCACCGACATCAGACGGCGGCTGATGTCGCTAATTTTTCAGCAAGATCTTCAGGCAACACATAATCAGTCACGCTCAAGCCAAAACCACTCATCGAAGGTAATTTTCTTGGCCATGTCATCAGGCGCATTTCTGTGACACCTAAATCTCTTAATATCTGAGCACCGACGCCATAGTGTTTAAGCACATACTCTTCAGCATAATTTCGGTCAGACTGAATCAGTCGCTCCCATTCACCTTCATCACCATGAAGTAACACAAGAACACCTGCGCCCTCTTGTTGAATATGCTGCATGGCTTCCGCCACGCTCCAAGTGTGACCATGACGGTCATCATCCAGTAGATCCATTGTGTTAAACGGCGCGTGAACTCTAACTAAGGTTTCTTCACCAGCGACAGGTGTGCCGTAAACCAGTGCCAGATGTTTCATGCCTGTTGTTTTGTCCAGATAATCATGACGACGGAATGAACCAAGCATGGTATGCATATCACGCTCGCTCAGACGAACCACATTTTGCTCATGCTGATGACGATACTCGATAAGATCAGCAATGGTGCCAACCTTTAAATCATGTTGTTTAGCAAACTCAATCAGGTCAGGTAAACGAGCCATGGTGCCATCGTCATTCATGATTTCGCAGATAACCGCAGCGGGTTCTTCACCTGCCATCGCGGCTAAGTCACACCCTGCTTCAGTATGCCCTGCACGTGTTAACACGCCGCCGCTTCGCGCCATCACAGGGAAAATATGACCAGGACTGACGATATCATCAGCGGTCGCATTAGCCGCTACCGCAGCTTGAATAGTCACAGCTCGGTCTTGTGTTGAAATACCCGTCGTCACGCCCTCAGCTGCTTCAATCGACAACGTGAAGTTGGTTTCAAACCCCGCTTTATTTTGCTTAACCATTAAGGGTAAATTTAATTGCTCACAACGTTGTTCAGTCAACGTCAGGCAGATTAAACCACGTGCATGCATCGCCATAAAATTAATGGCTTCTGATGTCACATGACTGGCCGCCATAACCAGATCGCCTTCATTCTCACGGTCTTCATCATCCATCAAGACGACCATTTTGCCTTGTCGAATGTCCTCAATAATCTCCTCAGTCGTCGCGAGCGGTGAGACTTGAGAATAAGATTTCAACGTGGATTCTGGCATGAGTCTAAAACTCCTTATAACTGGTCAATAACGGCGTAGGCAGAATGATTGTGAATAGATTCGAAGTTTTCGCATTCGACTCTAAAGCCCGACACATCATTTTGCTGAGCTAATGCGACAGCGATATCTCTGACTAAATCCTCAACAAACTTAGGATTATCGTAAGCAAATTCGGTGACATACTTTTCATCTGGACGTTTCAACAAGCCATAGAGCTGACTAGAAGCTTGCTCTTCAATCAGTTGAATTAGGGCATCCAGCGTCATATTTTCACTGATGCGTGCTTCAACACTAACCAGTGAACGTTGGTTATGCGCCCCATAGTCTGAAATCTTCTTAGAACACGGGCAAAGGCTGGTCACGGGGATTTCAGCTTTGACGGTCAGTTCCAGTTCGTCTTTGTAATCGGCCGTCAGCGTGATGTCATAATCCATAAAGCTTTTCACACCTGATACAGGTGCCGCTTTGCTGATGAAATAAGGGAATCTCAGGCTGACATGGCCTTGTTTGGCACCCAGTAATTCCAGCATATCGGTCATAAACGCAGGCATGTTACTTAGGCTGAAAACGGAATCAGGGCGTTCCAGTAATTCGATGAAACGTGACATATGCGTGCCTTTCACATCGGCCGCTAAATGCACATACATATTAAATTCGGCGACAACACGAATCGGTGTTTCTGTTGTTGATTGGAATAAAACCGGATAACGCAGTGACTTGATACCGACTTTATCAATGATGAGTTGGCGCTTGTCTGGCGTATTTTGAACATCTTCTAGTCGATGCGTTAGAGGCAGATTCATTATGTATCCTTGTTTTTTTTGATTCACACTCAGTCGAATCAAGAGAAAAAATGGTGTGAATGACTGAATGTCATCAGTCATTCACCCAAAGGTCTCAAATCGCAAAGAGTCCGAGGATAACCATGAAGAAACGGTTTCATCTAAAAACCAACTTCAGGTTCAGTATTGCTTAGTTCAAGGGGTAAAAAAATTCCAAAGAAGGATTACTACCTTGGGGTTATACCTGTTACCTATTGGAGTGCGTCCTGATAGTTCTGCTGTTCACAGGACATTTCACACATCAGAGAGTTACTCAAAAAAAAACCAATGTTACTCAGACAAGTGACTTAGTTTGACGGGGTAAGGATCGCGCTAAGCCACGTTGTCTTTGTAACACCAGTTTTTAACTCTGAATGGCACTACACCATTTGTTTAGAATGTGTGTGTACCTGGAATCCAGCTTGTACCAGCTAATGGCACACGAGCCATTGCTGCTGATTCCACTGTCAAAGCGACTAAGTCTTCTGGCTCTAAATGACGCAGGTCATTTTTACCGCAAGCACGCGCTAGGGTTTGTGCTTCCAGTGTCAGAACACGAATGTAGTTAGCTAGACGACGACCACCTTCAACGGGATCAAAGCGTTTCATGAGCTCTGGATCCTGAGTAGAAATACCAGCGGGATCACGACCTTCGTGCCAATCATCATAAGAACCGGCTGTTGAGCCCAGTTTTTGGTACTCTTCTTCCCATTTAGGATCGTTATCACCCAATGCCACCAATGCAGCGGTACCGATAGCGACGGCGTCAGCACCTAAAGCCATACATTTCGCCACGTCAGCACCATTACGAATACCACCAGATACAATCAGCTGAACCTTACGGTGCATGCCCATTTCTTGTAAGGCTTGAACCGCTTGAGGAATCGCTGCCATGGTTGGGATACCGACATGTTCAATAAACACGTCTTGCGTTGCCGCTGTACCACCTTGCATACCGTCGACGACGATAACGTCAGCACCGGCTTTCACCGCCAGCTTCACATCATAGTATGTACGTGTTGCACCGACTTTGATGTAGATAGGCACTTGCCAGTCTGTGATTTCACGCAGTTCTTTGATCTTGATTTCCAGATCGTCAGGCCCCGTCCAGTCAGGATGACGACACGCTGAACGTTGGTCTACGCCCATTGGCAATGTACGCATTTTGGCAACACGTTCTGTGATCTTTTGGCCGAGTAACATACCGCCGCCGCCTGGTTTTGCGCCTTGTCCCAATACCACTTCGATCGCATCTGCTTTTCGTAAGTCGTCTGGGTTCATGCCATAGCGTGATGGCAAGTATTGGTAAACCAGTTTGCTTGATTGACCACGTTCTTCTGGCGTCATACCACCATCACCTGTCGTGGTAGACGTGCCTACTGCTGATGCACCTCGACCTAAGGCTTCTTTCGCATAAGCTGACAATGCACCAAAACTCATACCGGCAATCGTGACAGGCGTATCAATAGTGATTGGCTTTTTCGCAAAACGGGTACCTAAGGTCACAGAGGTATTACATTTTTCACGATACCCTTCTAATGGGTAACGAGACATACTCGCGCCCAGGAAAAGCAGATCGTCAAAATGTGGCAGTTTACGTTTGGCACCGGCACCGCGGATATCATAGATACCCGTATCAGCAGCGCGACGGATTTCAGCCATCGTCAATTTATCAAACGTCGCTGACTCGCGCGGTACGGTCATGTATTTTTTCTTTTCAGTCATTTCTATTTCCTCGCAATATCAGCAATTAATAAGCACTCGCGTTATCAACTTTGAAGTTGTACAACTGACGAGCTGAACCATAACGTTTGAAGGCTTTTGGATCTTCATCCACACCGGCTTTTTCTAATAAAGCCGACAGTTCATCCAGGTGTTCCTGACGCATTTCTTTTTCGATGCAGTCAGCACCCAGTGATTTCACAGAACCTTTTACATAGATATGCACTTCGTAGAGCGAGTCACCCAGCGCATCACCGGCATCACCACACACCACTAGTGAACCAGCTTGGCCCATAAAGCAGCTCATATGACCGACATTGCCTTTCACAACAATATCAATACCTTTCATCGAGATACCGCAACGTGAACCGGCATCACCTTCAATCACCAAAAAACCACCATGCGCTGTCGCACCGGCTGCTGATGAAGCGTTACCTTTGACACGCACGCTGCCTGACATCATGTTTTCAGCAATGCCTTGACCAGCATGGCCATGAACGGTGATGTCGGCTTCTTTGTTCATACCCGCACAGTAGTAACCAACCGGGCCATAGATATCGACTTTAAGCTTCTGATCAAGTCCGACAGCGAGATTATGCTCCCCTTTCGGGTTTAATACTTCCCATTCAGCAATGGTCAGTTCTTTGTTTTGATCATGCAAAGCCTGATTCAAGTCACGAACTGTTTGTTGTGCCAGATCCACCGTTTGCTTGCCGGATGTGGTCACTGATTCTGCTACAGATTTAGTACTCATTTATATTCTCCTCATACACCATTGCTTAGTGCGTAGTACGTTCCCAAACATAGACTTTTGAAGGCTCTGGTTCCCATACTTTGGCGTTTTCGATGCCAGGTAATGTTGTTAGCGCCTGATATTCAGAGGCCATAGCCACGTAATCATCTGTTTCTGCAATCACTGCAGGTTTACAGGCGATAGGGTCACGCACCACAGCAAAGCCATCTTTAGTGCCGATAGTGAAGGTAAAGAAACCATCCAGATCGTCTAAAGCATGCGTCAACGCTTCATTCAGACTATCGCCTTGTTGTAAGCGATAGGTCAGATAACCTGCTGCGACTTCTGAATCGTTTTCAGTTTCAAAGTGAATGCCTTCACGTTTCAGTTCCTGACGTAAACGGTTGTGGTTAGACAGTGAACCGTTATGTACCAGACACAAGTCCATGCCGGTTGAGAAAGGATGGCTACCCGCCATGGTCACAGCAGACTCAGTCGCCATGCGTGTGTGACCGATGATGTGGCTACCTTTCATGTTTTCCAGATGGAAAAGATTGACGATACGCTCTGGTAAACCGACTTCTTTCAGGATTTCAATAGACTTACCTGAACTCATGATGAGTACGTCCTGATGATTTTCCATCAGATAGTTCTCAACTGTTTCAGCATCAATATCGACTTTAAATACGGCTACTTTGCTGTTTTGGAACCAGTCGACTTTTGTATTCAGTTTGGCTTCAATTTCTTTTGCCAGTGCTGACCAATCATAGTTCTCATCTTCGTTGCGAAGCGTTAACTTCACCCCTTGATCCACTTCATCACCATAAACAGCAAACCCAGCACTATCAGGGCCACGTTCTGTCATTGCAATTAACATTGGTGCAAACAGTTCACCCAGACGGTCTTCGTATTTATCGTTTTTCAAATACAGGCCAACGATTCCACACATAACTATTCTCCTAACAACATTCCCTAGGGACTTTTAATAAAATTCAACGTAACGATTGATTTCCCAATCAGATACATGACGCATGTATTCCACCCATTCCATGTGTTTGAGTTCTAAGAACTCTTTAACAAACTCCTCACCCAAGGCCCCTTTAATCACGTCATCTTTCTCTAACGCGGTCAAAGCTTCATGAAGATTTTGTGGCAAGATGCCAATGCCTTTTTCTTCCAGCTCTTCTGGGCTTAAGTCATATAAATTGATGTCATAACCTGGACCGGCTTCCAGTTGACGTTCCACACCATCTAAACCAGCTGCAATCGCTGCTGCTGCCGTCAGGTATGGGTTACAAGTACCATCTGGCAGGCGTAGTTCGATACGACCATAAGGGATACGCACCATGGTCGAACGGTTATTATTACCGTATGAAATATAGGCTGGTGCCCAAGTCGCGCCGGACAAAGAACGACCGACCACTAAACGTTTGTATGAGTTAACGGTAGGCGCGGCAATCGCTGATAATGCAGGGGCATGCGCCAGAATGCCTGCCATAAAGTGATAAGCCAGTTTCGATAAACCATGACCGGTTTCATCACTGTCATCATGGAATAAACTTTTCTCACCATCGCCAATCGACATATGCATATGCATGCCGTTACCAGGGCGGTTACTGAATGGCTTAGACATAAATGAACATACCATGCCCATTTCGTTAGCAATTTCGCTGGCCGCCATTTTAAACATCACATAGTCATCCGCACTCTTCAGTGCATCAGCATAGGTGTAGTTAATTTCAAACTGACCATTCGCATCTTCATGATCGATTTGGTAAATATCTAAACCGACATCAATTAAAGACTCAGTCAGTTTTTCAAGGAAACCGCTCTGACGTGTGATGCCTTTATAGTCATAACACGGTTTTTGCAGCGTATCGGTTGGATCAAATGGATGCAGATGACCGAACTCATCTTTTTTCAATAAAGAGAATTCAGGCTCTAAACCGGTGTATAAAATCCAGCCTTTTTCAGTCAGACGGGAAATTTGTTTTTTCAGTACAACACGACTGTCATGGCTGTAGGGTTTGCCGTTAACGTGACCATCACAGATCAGGCGTGCATAACCAGGTTGCCATGGCAATAAACTCAATGTGCTTAAGTCGCCCATTGCCATGTAATCTGGACCATTAGGTTTAATGCCCATTCCCCAAATAGCACCACCAGCAAAACCAGCACCGGTTTTAATAATGTCTTCCAGGTGATCTGCTGGCACAGATTTGACCTTAGCCACACCGTGGATATCAACAAACTGGGCCAACACATATTTCACATTGTTTTCAGCCAAAAACTTCTGCGCATAGGCTAATTGGTCTGCTGGCGAAGCCTTAGGGTCGAATTCATACTTCATAACATTTCCTCTGTTTGAATGATCAACACTTGGTCGTATCAATTGATCTCGTAATAAAAACTGAACCCTATAGCACCGCCACCATATTCTTCGGTGATGCCCAATAGTGTTTTCCACAGGTAGGGTCCAAACGTACCATCACACCAAATGCGATAAACAGATTGGCCATTCAGCATCTGTCTCAGCAACGTTACCGATACACCGGCGATGACAGTCATGACAAGACGATTCTCTTCAAGTGCATCTCCTGACAGGTCGATAGCACAGACTTCAGAAAATAACTTTGATGTCAGCTTGCCACTGACAATAAACGACGCATCATTGCGAATTACCTTGTGGACACCTGCTTTATTCACAGGCAAGGCATTTAACTGAGCGACCAGATGAGAGTTCAGTGGCTCTTCAATCAGATACTCACTTCCCCCCAATCTTAAGACCAGCTCTCTTTTGCCTTGTAATGTCCAACTGTTTTTTGCTTCTGGCAGTGTCAGGTTGGCAGAGGCTAACCACTCCGCTGCATTAGGTCCTTTCACGCCAAAGCGATTTAATGCACTCACATCACAAATACTTAATAACTCGTAACGTGAAGATTCAATGGCCTTGTCCGCCATGGTTATTGCAGTCTCCATGCCATTCACGATGCCACTAATCGGCTTCAAAGGGGCTTGAGCAAAAGCGACCGGGCTTTTAAAAATGCCGTCTTGCATGCTTACTCTCCGTCTTTATCAAGTAGGTGAAAAAAAGGGGCTTCGACGACAGTCGCTTCAACCATTGCACCGCTATCGGTACGAATGGAAAACGTTGAGCCCACACTGCCCTGTTCTGGTGCAACAAAAGCAAAACCGATTACTCTGTCGAGATATCTGCTGTATGCAATACTGGTGACACGGCCTTTGATGTTGTTGCCGTTATCAATCACCAGATTGCATTCATTCGGCATTTCCCTGGCAAAGCCTTTCTCCAGTACAAAGTTCACTAACTTCTTGTTCAGCTTTTTCTTAGCGATGATTTTCAGGCTGCGTTGGCCGATAAAGAACGGCTTATCCATTTTGAGTAACGCTTCGGAATGCGCTTCAAATGGATTGGTCAGACCATCGGTATCGTGACTAATCAGGTGATGTCCCATTTCCAGACGTAGCAGACGCTGTGCATCTGTACCAAATGGACGAATACCATGATCTTGTCCGGCAGCCATGATTTGTTTCCAGACATGCAGTCCCGCTTTGTAAGGCACATGAATTTCAAAAGCCAGGTCAGCAACAAAACTTACTCGCATGACTTTGGCATTCACACCGGCAATCTCAGCTTCAATCATGTTTCCATCTGGTAACGAGGCTTCACTCAAATCGGCATTGGTCAGTGAACTTAAAATCTCACGTGACTTCGGTCCGGCCAGTGTCATCGCTGCAATGGCGCCGGTCAGATTCACCAAAGTGACTTGTAATCCCCATGCCTGAACATTACGTTGCATTTCACGGTAAACCGTCGCGGCATTGGATGAGTTCGTTGATACATAGAACTTTTCAGCTTCGACACGAACAGCCATCCCGTCATCCAGCATGACACCTGCTTCATCCAGCAGCAGAGCAATGCGGCTTTCGCCGATTTTCTGTTTGCTGAACTTGCCTGTATAAAAGCGTTCCAGAAATTCAGTGGCATCGGCACCGTAGACTTCAATTTTCCCTAAGGTGCTGCCATCAATCATGCCGGCCTGTTTTCTGACCGCTAACGCTTCTTGCTGTACCGCTTCCATCGCCGTCATTGAACGACCCGAATATTGATAATAAGCAGGACGCATCCACATACCCGCATCCATCATCACACCACCATTATCAACATGCCATTCATGCATCGCGGTATAACGATGAGGGTGGAATCCACGTCCGCCCAGGTGACCAATCGGTGTTGGGTGGAAGAATGGACGCGCGGTGGTGCTACCAATTTTCTCAACCGGTAACTGACGAATACGAGCCAGAATACGAATCGCATTCATATTGGAATGTTTACCCTGACTTGGGCCCATACCCACCGTGGTAAAGCGTTTCATCAACTCGATATTGTCAAAACCTTCTTTGGCGGCATTGATGAAATCTTTGACTTGAATATCTTCGTCAAAGTCGACAAAGTTTTTACCTTTCGGATGCTCAACAATCGGATAAGGATGGCTGGGTGAATTCATCTCAACAGCAGGCACGACAACCGCATCAACTGACTTACCAAGGAAAGCGGCTGCTTCTGCTGCTGCACGCTGACCATCAAGTTGGCGAGCTTTAAAATCAAATACGCCATTGACCTTACCCGCTGCAAACACCCCTTCCGGTAACTCGTCAGGGACAAACTGCTCGACGCTATAGTCATAACGCATTTTTGTGCCTGCCTGATACAGCAAGGCAGCTGCTGGTGCCCAACCGGCACTCATCGCTACACCATCACATGCCAAACGCACAGTGTGACCACTATCGGCGCCTGCACTAATATCGTCATAAGGGCTGACAGCAACAGCTTTAACGCCTAACTTGTCAGAGGTCGGGATCACTTCATAAATACAGCTTGAGATATGAACAGGAATACCTAGATCTCTGACTTTCTGAGCCAGTTCACGTGGTGCGCCGTTTCTACGCATATCAATGACAGCAACCACTTCAACGCCAATTGAGGCCAGATCCAGTGCGGTACGATAGCCATAGTCATTTGCTGTGACCACCACCCCTTTATTAAAAGGTTTAACCGCATAACGATGAATCAGGCGTTGTGCTGCCGATCCCATCATCACACCAGGCAAATCGTTGTAACGGAACACGGGTGGTTGCTCAAACGCACCAGCAGCCACGATCACCGTTTTCGCCCAGACTTTAGTGATACCGTCTTTACCGACTAATGGCACCAATTTATCGCCATAAAAACCGCCGGCATACGCATCGGTAATTAAACGAATATTCGGGTTTGACTCCACTTTACCTAACAGGCTTGTCAGCGTATCAGTCGTCGTTTGGTCACCGGCATAGTCGTATGTCAGGCTGCCACCCGCCTGTTTGTTTTCATCAACAACAATAACATCCAGGCCTTGCTCAGCCGCTTTAACCGCTGCTGATAAACCAGACAGACCGGCACCGATGACTAACACATCACAGTGGGCAAACTTTTTCGGTTTAATAATACGTGGGTAGTTAAAGTTAACTTCGCCTAAACCAGCCGCCTTACGGATTTTGTCTTCCCAGAACGGAAACAGGCTTTTTGGTTTATAAAACGTTTTGTAATAAAAACCGACCGGCAGGAACGGTGATAAATAATCGATATATTTGTTTTTATCTTTTAATACACCACCAATAGTATTGACGGCTTTAATATCCATACCATCAGCAACAGGCCAGACATCAGCACGGATATTGGTATCCACGCCGTCTGTCATCATGGCGTTAACATCATGATTGGCAAAACTCAATACACCACGTGCACGGTGATATTTAAAACTACGACCCAGCACATTAATACCAGCCGCCCACAGGGC
Organism: Methylophaga thalassica; assembly: GCF_030159795.1. Lineage (NCBI taxonomy): Bacteria > Pseudomonadati > Pseudomonadota > Gammaproteobacteria > Thiotrichales > Piscirickettsiaceae > Methylophaga > Methylophaga thalassica. The sequence continues at coordinate 442,910 of NZ_BSND01000005.1, forward strand.
ACTGGAAATGGTATCGCCTTCGTAACCTTGCACGGTCTGACCTTCATATTGAAAAGTCAGTGGCTTGTCACGGTTAATCCACTCACCTCGTTTCTTAGCAATACGGCTGGTCATTTAGCTTCCTCCTGACCCAGAAGATAAGTACGGTTGACCTTATCAGTCATCGTGTTACGTTCAGCGATAAACCAGGTACCGCTGGGGGTGTGATACCACCATTCTTTTTTCAAACCAGGTGCTCCATTACGATAGTGCACATAGGCAGCCCACTCAGAATCTGAACATGTGTCAGGGTTGGGCATATTTCGATATTCTCCGCCGTAGGTGAATTCACTCATCGGCCTGATACCATTAACGGGACATTCAAGTAGTTTCATAGCCTTACTCTTAACTTAGTGACCAACTGAAGCTGCGCCTTTTTCACCGGTCAGCTCATAGTCTTCAAAACGTGATAAACGGAATGATTTAATAAGATCAGGAGCCATATCTTTGGCTATTGTCTCGGCCATGGTTTTGCCACTGATTGGCGTGGCTTTAAATCCCCATGTGCCCCATCCGGCATCCAGATAAAACCCTTCTAGTGGTGTTTTACCCATAATCGGTGCAAAGTCAGGCGTGATGTCAGCCATACCCGCCCATTGGCGTACCACTTTGACATTCGATAAAAACGGGAACATATCGGTGATATGTGTGGTGAGTCCTTCCACGAAATCCAGTGATGAACGTGTTGAATGGAATTCATAAGGATCCAGTGATGACCCCATGACCAGTTCACCACGAGACGATTGACTCACGTACACATGCAAACTACCGGAAACTAAAATGGTATCGAGCCAGGGCTTCATCGGTTCTGATACGCAAGCTTGCAGTGGATGAATCACAATCGGTGTTTTCAAATCCACCATCTCAGTGATACGTGGTGTAAAACCTGCCACTGCAGATAGAACACGATTTGTGCTGATATAGCCTTTAGATGTGTTCACACCAACGACTTTGCCGCCTTTAGTATCAATACCCGTGACTTCCGTCATTTGGAATATTTCAACACCCATGCGATCCGCTTCTTTTGCATAACCCCATGCCACGGCATCATGACGAGCTACAGAGCCTGGTGCATGGTATAAAGCACCCAGGATAGGCGCTTGGCCACTGCAGGAGATATCCAATTGCGGACACGCTTTGGATATCTCCTCAGGACCGACGACATAACTCTCAACCCCAACATGTTTATTCACTTCTGCACGCCAGCGCATGGTTCTCATTGCTGATTCTGTGTGAGCTAAAGTGAAGTGCCCACGAGTTGAATAAAACAGGTTCAGGTCTAATTCTTCTGATAAATCTTCGTACAATTTAACGCTGGCATCGTAGAAGTTAACCCCTTCTGGTGTCAGGTAATTTGAACGTACGATGGTGGTATTACGGCCCGTGTTGCCGCCACCAATATAGCCTTTTTCTAATACTGCTACATTGGTAATGCCATAGTCTTTCGCTAAGTAATACGCCGCAGCCAAACCATGTCCGCCGCCACCGATAATCACGGCATCGTACGATTTCTTAGGCTCGGTACAGTCCCTAAAAAAACGTGGTGCCGGGTGTTCACTACTCAGACCATATTTTAATAGCCCTAATGGCATTCTTAACCTCCACTCATAATGCTCAATACTACTAAAGTAGTATGCGAATCTACCTCTAACTAGGTAAACAATATTTCATGTGATGAAACATGGTTCTATTTACTCATGTCGAAAAAAACATGTCAATAGCCTTGTAAACTTTTTTTCACAATAGGAAACATTTAGTGGGGATAAATAAAAAAACCTCAGGTATAATCAGGCAAAACAGCCTTAAAGAAGACGGAGTATTCTTGCCGTGAGCAAACAGCAAACGATCGTGACGACTGAATCTGCGACACATCAGTCTCTAGACAAACACCTCGGAAATACGCTGCGACATATTCGTACTGAGAATGGACTAACCATTGCGGATGTCGCTATGCGAGCCAATGTCAGCCGCGGCATGCTGAGCAAGATAGAGAACGGGCTGACCTCACCCAGTCTTGAAAAACTGGAACATCTTGCCAATGCTCTCGGCGTCAAACTCTCACGCTTGTTTCATGATTACGACACCCCTATTGGTGGCGCTCAATATGTGAAGAATGGCGAAGGTATGGAAGTGGTACGTCGTGGTACCAAGAGCGGTCATACCTACCAATTACTGGCGTATGACACCGGTCCGAAAAAGCTGTTTGAACCGTTTTTGATTACCTTAAATGAAGAAAGTGAAGTGTTTGATCCGTTTGAACATGCCGGCACTGAATTTATTTACATGCTGGAAGGCAAACTGGAATACAGCGTGGGTGATGAACGTTTTATTCTTGAACCAGGCGACTCGTTAACGTTTCATGCAGAGCAACCGCATCGACCAGAAACAAAACTCAAAATGCCGATTCAGTATCTGGCCATCATCTACTACGATAGCCTTGATGACTTCGAAGACGATAGTTACTAAGACTAGCCTGTTTGAGTATTTAGGGTCAGTGTAAAAAAGCTTACTTTCCAATATTAGCTCGCGGTGTGGTAAGGCTATTGTTAATAAATTTCAACTTGACCCCTAATATCTTTATTAATGCATACAGAGATGATCTAATTGAAAAAGGTGTGGAGTTACGTGAATGGTAACGTTTTCTGATGCAGTGTTGGGAGCTATTTTTTTCATTGCTGGTATTTTATGTCTGGTTTGTGGAGTATTAATTACCCCTTTTTATATCTGGTATATAAAACAAAAACATAGACAAGTATGGGAATATGATTTGCAGTATTTAGGCTACACACCGTGGTTTAATATGTATAGATTGTGGTTCTTTTTATTCAATAACGTATTTAAGAAAACACAAGACAAATGGTTTATCAGACTGAGCTTTCTTTTTAAATATATGTACTTGCCATCACTTTTTTTGATGGTTATTTTGTTTTTTGTTGTCCCTATATTTCTTCTAGGATATCAATAGGGTCAGAGTCTGACCTCTTTCGTCTAGAATCTGCCCCCATTGATCTCCAACATCAATCATACCAATCGAGTCTACCCTCTTTGGTCTACGCCTGGACTAAAATCCAGCGCGAAGCGACAGAGCCTACGTGTTACTATCCCTAGGAGATGGCGATCGACTTAATGTGTTTGTTATGGCAACAAACCCTTAATGTAGGAATATAAATCGACACTTTTCGTTAGTAATTTCCATTTTAATCTATCATTCTGATGAAGGCTTAGGGCTGAATATAAACCGGAAGTATTCTTGAGATTTTCTTCTTTTATCTGCGATAAAGCATTACAAGAAAACTCTAACTGCTCCTTGATTGAACTGTATGCAGTATCTTGACTTGAGTCGTCGAGTCTCAACTCAATTTTCAGAAACTCGCCCTTAATTTCAGTGAATAGCAATAACATTGGGATATTTTTGGTGTCTTCGAGTTCAAATAATTCTATTAACTTTTTATTCTCAGCGGGCTCTTTCCATATTCGAACCATCATTCCAAAAAAACCGCCTCTAGGGGAAGTTGAATCTTCATACTTTCCTTTTGCTGGTTTCACCGAAAACACACAAAATCGGTCACCTGTTAGTTCATTAAACGATAGCCAATAGTCTTCATCTCTTAATACTTTTTTTATATTTGGGTGTTGGTCAGTATAAAGTAAAACACCGAATAACTGAGCTACGCCTTCTTTACCTTTGTACTCTTCAACTATTGTGCGAAATGAATCCAAAGCAAACTCCTTATTGCAATAAAAGTCTATTTTAAGAGACCAATGGCCTCAGAATATATATTAAACAAGCAACCCAATGGGGTCACAAACCAATGAGGTCAGACTCTGACCCTATTGGTTTCTGCTCCTTTTTAGAGATAACGCCCGCCTCAACGGCAGGGAAATCTGTCCGATTGCAGGCGCTTGTTATAACTCTAACTCACTAAATCAGAATGGGTGCGTTCTGGCCACTTTCCTGTTAGATAAAACTTTGCAAGATCGCTTACGGTTTGAGATAGGCGATAATTAGATTCGAGATTTTTGTTCTTACTAATTCTATCATGGTATTGCTTAGCCATTATTTTTGCTTCTTTAGTGTACCCGAGGTTGTCTAGCACTTTTACATGACCCTCAGACAAAGTAATTATCGGATACCTGTCAAAAGCACTAACATTTGCAGAATTCAATCTATTGAGAACTGTTTCAGCCTCGGAAAAATGAGCCATAGCTACAGTTTCATCCGTTTCCATACAAGCTAAAATAATTCTCTGCTGTGCGAGGGCGTGTTCAATATGCGGTGATTCAGGAAATGCATCATGTGCTATTCTAAGCTTTTCGAAAGCTTGTTGATTTTCCTCAAATGACCTTAAGGCCAATCCATATTGAAGTAGGAATAGGCCTTCATTCTCGAATGTCTTTTCATATTCCTCATAAACAGAAAGAACACTGTCTTTATCGTTTTTAAGAATGCGCTTTAACGATTTTGCATTAACAAGATGCTTGTATATAGACGCTTCATTCCTAGATATATTTTTAACAATAGGAAATTGGTAAACTGAAAATGCTCTTATATAAGAGTCTATTATTTTCAGTAACTCTTTTTGAGGAACATAAAGATTAAACAATCGCTCAATATAAACTCTGTGCCGAGTTGTAACACTCCCGTTAGTATAAGTAACAATGCCATCCATTTGAGAGGCGAGTTGATGCACATTAGGATTTAAGTTTAAATATGACAGTGCTCTGGTTAATGTGGCTTCATTTGCGGGAACTCGTTGTGTAGTAGCTAAACCAGCCAGCAGCAACAATGCTCTCTCTGAATCGCATGTTATTCCTTTGTAATCCTTTTGTATTATTTCATTATATCCTTCACCAGAAGTCGTCTCTATTAAACCGATTAGAAGTTGTCTTTTTGACTTTCTAATTAATTCTATTTTCCTATTTTTAGGTGACAGCTTGGATAACCGAGTCCAGTTACCGAAGCGCTCTAGTTTTTCTAAAATCAAATCAGCATCATCAGAGTTGATATGAGATATATCTGTTGAAGATGTTAAGTATTCACCCAGGTGTTCTTTTACTCTCGTTTTCCATATTTTGGGGTTTTCAGAACTGATGAAAATAGCCTTTGTAGATTTGGCTGATTTTATTATTTCTGCTATCTGAGGGGCGACATCACCAATTCTTTCAATAAATAAATAATATGCCTTATCATGTCTGTGGTCGAGTTCTGTCACAAGCTCTTGGAAATTATCTTTATACTCTTCAATAAAATATACATTTCGCAACCCTTGGTCTGCGACTCTTAATGCAAGTTGTTTTAGAGCTGTGGTTTTACCACATCCTGCAGATCCAAACAGAATATGCAATTCAAGCTCACTTGCATTGGAATTTTCTAAAACAGCATTATAGAACCGTTCTACATCAGATAAGCTGGCTGGAACATTATCTAGTATGTCCAGCCATGTGGGCTTAAAGCCCTTATAAAAGTTTCTGATTTTTGACCTTGAGCTATCAGAGTCTATTAATGCTAAAGAAGATCTGTTTACCGGTGTTACGCCTGAAAACAATGATAAATATTTAGTTTTCTCTTTAGGCTCAAAGTTTAATTCTGGACGGGTATTTATAACTACGTCTACACTTGTCGGTGGTTCGTCAAATTCACCTTCAAGCCAATCTGTAAAATCACTTAGCTTTCCTTCTAAGTGTTCAATATTAGAAGCTTGCAGACTTTTCTTCTGAATACCTGTAAGAGAAGGAATTAAGATGTAACTTTTTAAGTCGTTACTTTTAGTTTTAGCTTTATATTTTTCAATTTGATGGAAGAATAGTGATTCTTTAAGCTTGGTTCCTATGAATATAAAGGTATATTTATGATAATCTTTAGCTAGCTCACTATACCAGAGCGGTTCACCTGAAGAGCCTTTTGCATACTCCTGTGCAGAAAATATAAAACCTTTTGATGGGTGGTTTACATCTCCATTGAGCTTTATATAGTCAAGTGTCTGATAGAATTGATCTACCTCAGTAATATTGTCATCTCTATTTTTTACATTGAATTTTAGGTTTGGTATTTGATGGGCTGCTTTTTCGAAACCATCGTCAATGTTCAATGTATAGATTCTAAAAAACGGATACTTTAAAAGCTCCTTAAACTCATTCGATGGCGTGCAGTGTTTATAGTGTTTTTCAAAAATCCTATGAACCTGATCTCCTAAAACTTCCTTAGCCGCAGCATAAACATCTGACAAATCTTCATCTGAGAATTCTTCCCCGATTTCTTCTGCGAGTATTTTGGCTAAATCCCAACCCAGAGGTGGTGTTTGCCCAAGACTATTTCTACAACCGATGGATGCTCCAGCACCAAATAAAAGTACTAGCCTTCCATTTAGTAATGCATTTTTAATATGAGGATTCAATTTTTACTCCTTTATAAATATAGGTGCACCTAGGTCTGACAGAGTTATAACAGTCTATTTTATAAGGCCACTGGCCTCATAATAAATATAAAACAGGCGGCCTTATAATTCATTTCCGAAAACATAACAAACTGATTATTAATCAATTTTTATTTCGTAGTTTTGAATTATAAGGCCAAATTTTGAACTAGTATTGAAGAATAGTGCCTGACATTACTTATTTTGGGAAGGCGGTTTTATAAAGTAATTTGATGAGTTTATTCAGGTAGTCGCAGGAAACTGGCCGCCGACTGGTGGCTATTAAGATAAGGGACCACTCCCAAGCAGGGGGCATCAATTCGGCTTGTTAAGGTCTCTATCATTTCAGTTGATTCTGATTGTTCAGCAACATGATTCGCCACCCAGCCAGCCAGTTTGAGACCTTGTTGTTCAATGGCTGCCACAGTCAATAAGGCATGATTAATACAACCTAGTTTAATTGCCACTACCAAAATTACCGGCAATTGAAGTTCAACAGCAAGATCGGCCATAGTGCTTTCTGTGTTTAGTGGTACATACCAGCCACCCGCACCCTCCACAATGACTGCGTCTGCTTGTTCAGCAATCAAATCATAATTGCCTTTAATGTTGGCAATAGAGAGTGTTACCCCCTCACGCTCAGCCGCAATATGAGGGGCAATAGCCGGTTCAAAGGCATAAGGGTTGATCAGTGAATAAGCTAAATCTGACTGGCTTTGTTTGATTAATGCGAGTGCATCCTCATTTTTCCACTGCCCATCTAACCACTCACAACCGCTGGCAATCGGCTTCATGCCAACTGTTTTATAGCCTTGTTGTTGCAGTAGAGATACCAAGCCCACACTGATGAATGTCTTCCCTACTTCAGTATCTGTACCTGTTATAAAAAAATGTGTGCTGGTCATAATCGTTTGATCTCACTGATCGGAATATAAACACTGTCGTCATCAGCTCGGCATTGACCTGATTGAGCTAATTTCCATGCATGACCAAAAATGACTTCATAGCTGGCAGGTAAACCGTCAGCTTGGCGAAATGTTTCATACGAGGAAATCACTTTTTGCATTAGTTGCTTTCCAGTCAGTCCGCGACGACGGCCTTCATTTACATTACGAGCACCAAGGATTTTCAAATCGCGCATCACACTCATCGCATCGTTGTAACTTAATGTGTAAGGTTCCATATCCAGCACACAATCAGCTAAGCCACTGGCTGTCATCGCATCGCCCACATCATGCATATCGTAAAATAAATTCACATGTGGATAGGTATCGACTTCAGCCCAAGCCTGACGCAACTCCGTCAAGGTATCCGGCCCCAGACTGGTAAACATCAATAGCCCTTGAGGTTTCAACACCCGAAAGATTTCACTGAAACAACGTTTGGGATCACACCACTGTAATGCCAGATTGGCATAGATCAGATCGACACTGTTATCGGCTAGTGGAATGGCTTCGGCATCACCGGCTAATGCCTGTAAACGTGGCTGATTTGGTAACCAGCGTTTAATACCCTGATCATGCCGATAACGCTTTTCGGCCTGTTTTAACATTTGCGGTGCAATATCAACCGCCACAAGTTGTGCATGAGGATAGCGCTTTTGTAATAACGATAAATTACGTCCGGTGCCCGCTCCCAAATCCAGTATGGTCTGAGGTTCAATAGTGATATATGACAAGCGCTCTAATAACTCATCGGCTGTTTGCCTTTGTAACACAGCCACATCATCGTAATGTTCGGCGGCGGCAGAAAATGACTGTGCCACTCTTTTTTTATCGGGACGATATTCACTCATGGAGAAATTGTTCTATCACTAATTGGCATTGCTGAGGCTGCGAAATAAACGGCGCGTGGCCTAATCCCGGCATCACATCAATGCGAAGTTTTGGCTGTAACTCAACTGCATAATTTGCTAAGGACGCGGGAACGAGATGATCATTTTCTGCCAGAATCATTTGTGTGGGGCAATTTACGGTGGTAAGAGCATCTCGTAAATCCCACTCAGCCAGACATTTTAAGCCTGCCTGTAATGCCTCTGGTTCTGGTTCATGCTGTTGAGCCAGTTGTTCGCTTAATTGTTTAATCACTTGCCGGGGCTGATTCGCACCTTTCGCTTGCAGCATAATAAACCGCTGCAAGGTCTGCTGTTGATCAACAGCTAAACTGGCTGAAAAGGTATCAAACACCTCAGCAGCCATGGCACAAGGCCAGTCGTCTGTTTGAACAAAGCGGGGATTACTTGCCAGCAAAATCAGCTTTTTGACTTTATCAGGGTAACGCTGCGTCATAGCTAAAGCGACCATGCCACCTAATGACCAGCCCAGCCAAATGGCTTTTTGCGATAATGCCTTGGCTAAAGAGGCTAATAATGTTGGTAATTCAAAGTCCCCTGGTTGCCAGTCACTTTGACCGTGGCCGGGTAAATCAACCAAGTGACAACGAAAATGTTCAGCCAATAAATCAACGAGTGGTTGCCAGACACCACTATGCATACTCCAACCGTGAACCAATACTAAGTCAGGCCCCTGACCTATGCTGTTAATGTGCATACGCCTGCTCCAATGCTACAAGCAGCCGTTCTACATCCTCTTCTGTATGGGCAGCAGAGAATGTAATTCTCAGTCTTGCTGTATTTTTAGGCACGGTGGGTGGACGGATAACGCCTACCAGGATGCCTTGTTGTTCCAGCCTCGCCCCTATTTCCAGCGCCTGTTTATCATCACCGATAATCACCGGCTGGATCGGTGTCATCGATGGCATTAATTCTAAACCGAGTTGTTCAGCGCCTTGTCTGAATTGCTGAATCAACTGTTGCAGCCTGTCACGCCGCCATTGTTCCTTTTCAACCAGATCCAGACTCACCAACGTCGCAGCCGCAATCGCCGGTGGTTGTGCTGTGGTGTACACATAACTGCGTGCTTGCTGAATTAAGGTTTCGATGACCAGTTCGTCGGCGGCGACAAAGGCACCACCAGTACCAATGGCTTTACCTAAGGTGCCCACCACAATGGGGGCTTTATCTGCTGCGATTTGATAATGAGATACTGTGCCGCGACCACCTTCACCAATGACACCAAAACCATGGGCATCATCAATCAATACCGCTGCACGGTGCTGTTCCGATAGCGCCATAATCTCAGGTAAGGGGGCAATATCACCATCCATACTGAATACGCCATCACTGACGATAAGTCGATGTTTTGCCGTGGCCGCGTTATGGAGTCGTTTGTGTAACAGACTCATATCGGCGTGAGGGTAACGTAACTGATCGGCATCGGTCAGACGCCCACCATCTAATAGAGAGGCATGATTCCATTTATCCTGAATCACGGCATCGCCGCGAGTAAGCAGACCATCAATCACACCCAGATTGGCCATATAACCAGTGGAAAAAAGTAATACGCGCTGTTGACCCGTAAAGTCGGCCAGCTTTTCTTCCAAAGCCTGATGATAAAAACTGTGTCCGGTTAATAAATGTGCGGCGCCACTACCGACACCCTCTTTATCTACGGCCTGTTTGAATGCTTGTTTGATAGCAGGATGAGCAGCCAATCCAAGGTAATCATTGCTGCAAAATGACAAAATGGTTTTGTCACCAAGATGAATATGCACGCCCTGCTCACCGATACGAAGCCGGTTTTGCCGGTAACGCCCCGCCGCTTTGCGTTCAGCTAAAGCGGCGGTCAGTTCATTATGCCAAGGGAGTTTGGCCACTCGAAAATAAAGACGTTAGGCTGCTGAAGAACAGCTATGTTCTTCGGTTTTTTCTTCACCCACCCAAGGTGTGATACCTAAACGTTTGAACAGTTGCTGATCATGGTTGGTATCAGGGTTGTCAGTGGTTAACAGTTTTTCACCGTAGAAAATCGAATTAGCACCAGCCAGAAAACACATCGCTTGTAACTCATCTGTCATGTGTTCACGACCGGCTGATAAACGCACAAATGATTTCGGCATCATGATACGAGCGACAGCAATAGTGCGGACAAACTCGATTGGATCCAGATTATCAACACCATCTAATGGTGTACCTTCAACTTGAACTAATAGATTGATAGGCACACTTTGTGGTTGGGTTGGCAGGTTAGCCAGGCTGATTAATAAACCAGCACGATCATGACGGCCTTCGCCCATTCCCACAATACCGCCACTACATACATTAATACCGGCATCACGAACGTGGCTTAGGGTATTCAGACGATCTTCATAAGTACGAGTAGTAATAATTTCACCGTAATATTCAGGTGAGGTATCCAGGTTATGGTTGTAATAATCCAGACCGGCTTCTTTTAAACGTTTCGCTTGGTGCTCTTCCAGCATGCCCAATGTGACACAGGTTTCCAGACCTAAACTTTTTACGCCTTCAACCATTTCAGCAACACGTTCCAGATCACGGTCTTTCAGACTACGCCAGGCCGCGCCCATACAGAAACGATTAGCGCCGGCCTCTTTAGCTTCATTGGCTGATTTCAGCACTTCGTTGAGCGGCATCAAAGGCTCAGCTTTGACGGCTGACTCGTGATGTGCACTCTGTGGGCAATAACCACAGTCTTCGGCACAACCACCGGTTTTAATGCTTAATAAGGTACTAATTTGCACCGCATTAGCATCAAAATTGGCACGATGAACAGTTTGTGCTTTAAACATCAGGTCGTTAAAGGGCATGGCAAATAAGGCTTCAACCTCTTGCTGGCTCCAGTCGTTGCGGATTGTTGCTTGGGTTTCTGCTACATTCTCAGGCATGATGACTCTTTACTGATTTAAAGGATGAAATTAGGTCATGTCATGGCAAATCTGCTCTCACTGACACAACAATTGCAACAATTATACAGGAAAGTATTTCCAATTCCGTGTTTACTCTGCGGCTTGGTAACAGAAGGGCAAGCGCTATGTGAGAGCTGCATCGCTGAATTACCTGTTATCCAACAGTGTTGTATTCACTGCGCGATACCTATAGAACAAGGACAGATTTGCGGACAATGTTTGAAAAAACCACCCATTCAGGATTCCAGCCTGAGTCTATATCGCTATGAACAGGCGGTCCCCAGAATGATGTCAGCGCTGAAATATCATCGGCAAATTCAGCTTGCAGACATTTGTGCCAGAGAATTTATTGCGTATCACTCATTAGCTACGCCCCCGGACGTTTTGCTTCCCATACCACTGCACCCGAGCCGGCTCCGACAACGTGGTTATAATCAATCTCTGTTATTTACAGATACGCTCGCTCAGCTATTGAAGATTCCCTGCCGACCAGAATTACTGAAACGAGTCAAAAAAACAGCAACACAGACTCAGCTTAATGCCAAGCAACGACATAAAAATATGCGACAAGCTTTTAAGTATGATTCTTCTTTTGTACCTGAGCATGTAGCGATTATCGATGACGTCATGACATCCGGTGCAACCACACATGAAGCGGCACGTGTATTAAAGCGAGCTGGCGTAGAGACAATAGAAGTGTGGACAATTGCACGTGCAATAAGCCATTATTAGTGTTAACTAAATCACACTTAGGCTCATAAGGCGTTTGGATGCAAGATATCGCCACCTTACAAGCTCGTTTGGATGAACTACTTCGCATCGCTAAAAGCAATGAGCGAAAACAAACCAATTTCCAGGAATATGAGCTAGCACTTCTTGCCAGTAATAATCTTCATGAGCTGTTAGGGATCGTGCTGGAAGAGCACAAAGAGCGCTTTCAACTGACTGATGTGACCCTGCTATTGCATGACCCTGAATATGACTTTCAGCGTTTGATCGAAGCTCAACCCGTCAAATCAACTTGGTTAGACAAACTGATATTTACTGAATCAGCTCATTTATTAAATCAATATTTCAGCCCGTTACGTAAACCACGCCTGATCCGTTACTCACCTCATCAACATGCTTTTTTATTTCCTGATCAAGCCGAGCTGGGTTCCATCGCCTTACTACCACTAATCAGGCATAACGTATTAATCGGTAGTTTGAATTTAGGCAGCCGCAATCCAACCCGATTTGAAAGTAATATTGGCACTCAGTTTCTGGAACATCTGGCCGCAGTCATGTCAGCCTGTCTGGAAAATGCCCGTTTACACGAACATATTAAATTAGTCGGCCTGCGTGATCCTTTAACTGGCATTAATAATCGTCGTTTCTTCGATCAACGGCTCAGTGAAGAAGTCAGTCGGGCTAAACGGCTAAATAGTCCATTAACCTGCTTGTTTATTGATTTAGATTTTTTTAAACGTATTAATGATCACTACGGCCATCAAGCGGGTGATGCGGTGCTCAAACAAGTATCACAATTACTCAATGACCGTTTGCGTAATAATGATGTGCTTGCCCGATATGGTGGAGAAGAATTTGTCATTTTATTAGCGGATACCAGCGCCGAAGATGCCGCTTTGATAGCAGAGCAAATTCGCCATCGAGTCGAGAAAACTGAATTTATTATTCCATCTGGCAAAGCCATACACGCCACTCTCTCTATTGGCTCAGCAACACTTGGTCAATATAGTCATATTCATGACACAAAATCACTGATAGCAGCGGCTGATCAGGCTGTTTATGCAGCTAAATTATCAGGTCGAAATCAAATCAAACAGGCACGTTAAATGTTACTTACGACGTTTGTCATCAATACTTTTGTTTTTGTCAGCACCATACTCATCCACTACGAAACACTTTACCAGCTAGCTAAGCGCCTCCCTGCCTTGCATATTATTCATCGTTATCGTGTTTTACTAGCGGTGATGGTGGTGATGGTGGCTCATATCGTTGAGATTTGGCTATTTGCTATCGCTTATTACCTGATGATACAGGTTGATGGTTTCGGCACGCTGATGGGAAATATTGATTCCAGCTTGCTTGATTGTAGTTATTTTTCTTTCACCACTTATACCACGCTGGGTTTTGGCGATATCGAACCGACGGGTTATGTCCGCTTTTTAACCGGACTGGAGTCACTGACAGGATTAGTGATGATTACTTGGTCCGCCTCTTTTGTATTTCTGGAGATGCAAAAATACTGGCCAAAACGCTAATTGTTATTGGCTTATTATCGCTGAAGGATGGCTGACATTCATATAAAACTGTTTACCCTGTCGACGAATCCAGCCACGCACTTCAAACGTTTGATTAAGGTAACTTTTTAAATCTCCAAAATAGGTGATATCTTTCTTTTTGATCGCTAATCTGAAATGCGTATTCGCTTCCAGAAAAACCGTCTTTTTGCCGTATTTTATTGATTTGAGTTTTAACTTAATTCGCTGCCAGCCACGGTAGTTCTTTCCAGTTTTTAACTCGGAGAGACGTTTTACCCGATAGTCAGACAAAGACCAGAGACCTTTTTTAGCTTGCTCAGCTTTGTTTTGTGCAGCAATAAGTTTATCGCTGTATCGCAAATTAGGTGGAATCAATGTCAGTGAAGCAAGACCTTGCTCAATCAGCATGGCATTTAAATAACGTCCATCCGGCAAAAAACAATGAGCTAAAGCACGATCATATTTATCTCGCTGTTGCTGATCGTATTCAATAAAAAGCTCCGGCTGACTTAACATTTCTTTTAACCACTTTTTCGCCTGCTCACCACCGGCTTCGCCATCCCGATAACGACTCAGGACCTCAGGGGTATTGATGCCCAGTAAACGAATGACTTGCCCGGATTGTAATTCGAGGGTATCACCGTCAATCACACGTTTAAGACTGACGCGATAACGATAGGGTTTTGACTTGACTGATATTAAGGTCGCATTGTCAGAGGGCTGATCGGAAAAAACAGTCCGCCCCTGCTCATTCTGTGATTGATAAACCGATGTGGGGTAACAAACAGTCGGTATGATGATGGTGATAAACACCAGAATCATTCGCATCGTTTTCCTCCATGAATAACGATAGTGATGACTAAACTTCTTCAAGCATATTTGTTATTAGTGTTTTTTGCTTAACAATCTCTTCTCTGAGATCCGTAATCAAGGATTTCAACATTTGCGCAACTGAATTAAATCGTGTCGCATGGCTCTCTGCATGCGCCGCTTCCACGGAACAATAAATAGCTAAATAATCGCCTTTTGCCACTGCGGCTGGTAATTCTTCCAATGTTGACTTGATTTCAAATAAGAGTTTTTTCTTTTCAGCCTCTGACTGACTGTCAGCGAGTGCAAGCAATAGCTCTTTGGAATTATCAATTTCATGTTTGATTTCCAGCCCTAACTCCTGAATACCTTGGGTTAGCACACGAAATGCATCACCTTCGGAACCAGCCCTGGCAGCGGCACTGACCGCATTGGAAGCCAGTAAACGCATTTTCTTTAACATGGGATTAAGATCATCCATTGCCCTTGCCAGAGCATCTGCTTGCTGCTGCAAACTTGAAGAAGATAATTCTGATATCGCGTTCATTTGCCCACCGACAAAATACTGTAATGAATGACCAGACTGATAAAAATAATCAATCCAACCCAGTTATTATTTAAAAATGCTTGTAAACAGCGTTGTGGCTGTCGATCTTTTGCCAAAAACTGTTGATAGACAAACAGGGCACTAGCCAGACACAACCCCAAATAAAAAATAAAGCTCATCTCTAATTGCAGGCCGACTAATACCATCACCACGATATAGGCGACTTGCATAATGCCCTGAATAATCAGGTCATCATCACCAAATAACACGGCTGTTGATTTGACCCCAGCCAACAGATCATCTTCCCTGTCTGCCATCGCATAAAATGTGTCGTACATCGTTGTCCAGATAATATTAGCCAGAAACAATAACCAGGCCATCACCGGAACCGTATTCGTCTGTGCTGCAAATGCCATGGGAATCGCCCAACCAAATGCCATGCCCAGATAAATCTGAGGGAAATAGGTGTAGCGTTTCATGAACGGGTAAGTCGCAGCCAGAAAGACACCACCCAACGATAACCAGATGGTCAAGCTATTCAGTAAGGACACCAGAATAAAGGCCACCAAGGCCATGCCTATAAAGACATACACCGCTTGTCTGGCCGTTAACTCTCCCGTCGCCAGAGGACGGTTTTGTGTTCGCCAGACACTGCCATCTATTTCCCTGTCGGCAAAATCATTAATCGCACAGCCTGCTGAACGCATTAAAATCACACCTAAGATGAACACGACTAACACCGTGAGATCAGGTATGCCTTCTGCAGCAATCCACAATGCCGATAATGTTGGCCATAACAAAAGTAAAATGCCAATCGGTCTGTCCAGTCGCATCAACTGGATATAAGGCATGATACGTTGTTGAACCTTGCTCACACATGACTCCATTTTTCTGATGGCAGAAATATCTCACACACAAGTACTGGGTTCCCATTCAAGTAAAAACATGACCGTCTTGCCCATAAAATATCAGGACGAATATTCAACCACTCGGTCGCTAATTGATACAACCAATGCTGCGACGTTAAGCACGCGACCTGAATATCACTTCGGCTTAATGTTGGCTCATCAAATAACATCTGACCTAATGGTTTTGTACCTAGGTTATCGAACCGAGACGGCAAGACTTGATAGGTGGATTGAGGAATAATCGTTCGGGCATAAATTTCCGGTCTGTCGCCATCACACAATAAAACCTCTCGCTCCAATTGAATACGCCGAAATGGTTGCTGAAGAAACAGGCTTTCTTCAGGCAAGGCGGCATGCCAGTCATAATGTAATAACTCGACATTCACTGCTTGCTCGCTGACAGATTGCAGACGCTTGGTCAGTGATCCGCTATCCGTCAGCCACTCGCGTAAGTCATACGGTAATGATGGCTTACGAGCTGGCAGCCAGTTTGTCCAATGCTTCATTCAAAATCCAACCAATTAAACATGCCCAAAATCAAGTTTGTGGGCAAACCAACGTGTCACTAAGGCCTCGGCTTTCTCCGGAGCTAACTCCAGCATTTTATTGGCCGCCTGTTCCATCACCGTTAACAGTTCCTGATCTTCCAGTAAATTAGCAACGCGAAATTGCGGCAGACCAGTCTGACGAGTACCGAGAACTTCACCGGGTCCACGGATTTCCAGATCACGCTGAGCAATCACAAAACCATCATTACTTTCACGCAGACATTTTAATCTGGCCTGACCATTCTCAGACAGTGGCGCATGGTACATCAAAACACAATGACTCTCGACCTGGCCCCGTCCAACCCGACCACGCAATTGATGTAACTGTGCCAGCCCAAGTCGCTCGGCATTCTCAATCACCATCAAACTGGCATTGGGCACATCCACGCCCACCTCAATAACAGTGGTCGCCACCAGCATATCTAACTCTCCAGCCTTGAACGCTGACATGACACGCTCTTTGTCCGCTGACTTCATCCGGCCATGCACAAGCCCTATTTTTAAGTCCGGTAAACTTTCCTGCAAGGTAGTCGCGGTATCTTCGGCGGCCTGACACTGCAAATGTTCAGACTCTTCAATTAAGGTACACACCCAATAGACCTGCCGGTTCTGCTGGCAAGCAGCATGGACACGTTCAATCACATCCTGACGTCGGCCATCTGAAACGACGACGGTAGTGACAGGTGTTCTTCCGGGTGGTAACTCATCGATCACCGAGACACTTAGATCAGCATAAGCGGTCATCGCCAGTGTGCGGGGAATCGGGGTTGCCGTCATCACCAGTTGGTGTGGCATGGTATCCACATCACGGCCTTTATCTCGTAAAGCCAGACGCTGGTGCACACCAAAGCGATGTTGCTCATCAATAATGACTAAACCCAGCTGATTAAATACCACTTCATCCTGAAATAAGGCATGGGTACCTACAGCCACTTTAATCTCACCTGACTTTAGCTGCTCTAATACCTGTCGTCGTTCTGCTGCAGTCTGTTTTCCAGCGCACCAGCCTACTTTCATACCCAACGGTGTCAGCCACTGGGTAAAGGTTTTGAAATGCTGTTCTGCTAGTAGTTCTGTTGGCGCCATCATCACAGCCTGCGCACCAGCACTGACAGCATCAATAGCGGCAAGTGCCGCTACAACGGTTTTGCCTGAGCCTACATCTCCTTGTACCAATCGCTGCATCGGAAACGGCTTGGTCATATCCGCTTCAATTTCCGTTAGTACTCGTTGCTGCGCTTTAGTTAACGGGAATGGCAACTGATTTAACAAAGCTTCGCGCTGTGCGGGGTCCGGATTTAATGCTGGTGCCCGATGATGTTGTGTCTGCTGACGCAGCTTTTTCATGGTCAGTTGCTGAGCCAGTAACTCTTCATAAGCCAGTCGTTTTTGTGCAGGATGTTGCCTGTCGATCAGTTGCTGCACAGGTGCATCTGGCGGCGGTTGATGTACAAACTTCAATGCCTCAGTCAGAGAAAAATCAGCCACATTGTGACAACGAGCTTCAGGTATCACTAACTCCGGCATCAAACCATTTTCAAGACTGGCCAGCGCCTGTGTAATCAGTTTGCGCAGGGAAAGTTGATGAAGCCCTTCTGTAGTTGGATACACCGGTGTCAGTTCAGAATCGACCGGCACAATTTTACCGGCATCAATTAACTGATATTCAGGATGTACCATCTCAAAACTGGAAGGCCCGTTACGTACTTCTCCAAAACAGCGAATCTTCCGGCCTTTTTCCAACTGCAATTGTTGAGCTTTGGAAAAGTGGAAAAAACGCAGGATCAATGAACCTGTTCCGTCAGAGATATGACATAACAATGAACGACGGCGGCCAAATTTTACTTGTGAGAGTTGAATGGTGCCTTCTACCAGGACTTCCTGTTGCAGTCTTAACGCACCAAGCGGCATTAAGCGAGTACGGTCCTGATATCTGAGAGGGAGATGAAACAGCAGGTCCTGGACCTGCTGTACACCAATTTTGACAAGACGTTCGGCGACTTTTCCGCCCACGCCTTTTAATGAAGTCACGGGTTGTGATAATCCATTATCCGCCACCACAACCTTAACCTCCTAAAGGTTAATAATTACGCATTAAGATGCAGAATTGCATCCATTTCCACAGGCACATCTTTTGGTAAAGAAGCTACGCCGATCGCTGCACGTGCTGGGTAAGGCTGTTCAAAATATTCCGCCATAATTTCATTCACGGCACCGAAATAGCTCAAGTCGGTCAGGTAGATATTCAACTTCACCACATCCTGCAAACTACCACCAGCCGCTTTAGCTACCGCAGACAAATTATCAAACACACGTTTAACCTGTGTATTAAAGTCACCTTCGATAACAGTCATTGTTTCGGGTACCAATGGAATCTGTCCTGACAGGTAAACCAAATCACCCACTTTTACTGCTTGTGAGTATGTGCCAATAGCTTCAGGGGCATCCGCTGTATGAATAATTTCGCGAGACATTCATTTCTCCATCAAAGTCTGGTTTTAATTAATACGAGTAATTCTTTCTACCATGTCGAGGCGACGTAAGCGGCGAATAACACGCGCTAAATGCTGGCGATTGGCTACTTCGATGGTCAGACGTAAATCAGAGTAGCCACCATCACGTTCATCAACGACAACATTGTCGATATTGGAATCGGACTCAGATACCACGGCCGCAATCGTCGCGAGGACGCCACGTTGGTTTTTCACATGAATCATAATATCGACCGGGAAGTCACGTGATACGTCAGGCGACCAGGCCACATCCAGCCATTTTTCATTTTGCACGCGTAAATGCGAGGTATTTTTACAGCCACGTTGGTGAATAATGATGCCGCGACCACTACTGACATAACCATGAATCGGATCGCCCGGAATCGGATGACAACAACGGGCAAAGCTCACCACCATACCCTCGGTTCCGGCAATCATCAGTGCCTGCGCTTCAGTATCCGGCGTTGATTCATGCACCAGTTTCTGGGCAATCAATAAAGCAGAATGGTTACCGAGACCGATATCCTCTAACAAGTCATCAAATTGTTTCAGTTCAAACTCATTAATCAGCTCGTTAAAGCGTTCAACCGGAATTTCATCCAGATTAGTCGAGAACGCGGTCAGGTGTTTGTTTAACAAACGACGTCCGAGTAACACCGCTTCTTCGGTCTGCAAATGACGTAAATAATTACGAATATTGGTTCGCGCTTTCGCCGTCACCACAAAATTGAGCCAGGCAGGATTTGGGTGTGAAGCGGGTGAAGTAATGATTTCAACAGACTCACCGGTTTCCAGCTGACTGCTCAGCGGTACAAGATGACGTCCAACACGGGCGGCGACACAGTTGTTACCCACATCACTATGTACAGCATAAGCAAAGTCGACCGCTGTAGCGCCACGTGGCAGGGTCAGAATTTCCCCTTTTGGCGTCGACACATAAATTTCGTCTGGGAATAAATCGATACGCAGATTTTCCAGAAACTCCATTGAGTCACCAGAGCCTTTCTGCATTTCCAGAATGCCTTGCAGCCATTGGCGTGCTTTACGGTGGGCTAAATTATTACCCACTGATTCACCGGTTTTGTATAACCAGTGAGCAGCAACACCCGCTTCTGCCATGTGATCCATATCACGGGAACGAATCTGCACTTCAATAGGCACACCATAAGGACCAAACAACACCGTATGTAATGACTGGTAGCCATTGGCTTTAGGAATCGCAATATAATCTTTGAATTTACCTTGTACCGGTTTATACAGGTTATGCACCACCCCCAGCATCCGATAGCAGGCATCCACATCATCGACAATAATGCGGAAAGCGTACACATCCATCACCTCAGAGAATGACAGTTGTTTACTGACCATTTTTTTGTACAGGCTATACAGGTTTTTCTCACGACCCTGAATATCAGCACTCAACCCTTCCTGTTCCATTCGGTTCAGAATAGACGCAGTGATCTGTGTGACAATTTCTTTGCGGTTACCACGCGATTTTCTTACTGCATCCTGAAGCACACGGTAACGAATCGGATACAGAACATGGAATCCCAGATCTTCCAGCTCACAACGCATTAAATTCATGCCGAGGCGTTGGGCAATGGGTGCGTAAATATCCAATGTTTCGTTGGCTATGCGACGGCGTTTTTCAGGGCGTAAATGACCCAGCGTACGCATATTGTGGAGACGGTCTGCCAGCTTAACGATAATAACGCGGATATCACGAGACATCGCCAGCAGCATTTTTCTTAAGTTTTCAGCCTGAGCATGCTTTTGCGTTTCAAAAGCAGCTTTTGCTAATTTGGTAACACCTTCAACTAACTCACCGACTTCTTCACCAAATTCAGCGGCCAGGTCAGCTTTTGTCAGAGCAGTGTCTTCAATCACATCATGAAGCAATCCGGCCATGATACATTCATAATCCATATGCATCATGGCCAGAACATGGGCGACGGCTAACGGATGGGTGATGTATCGCTCGCCACTGCGGCGAGTTTGGCCTTCATGTGCGTTATCCGCGAAATGATAGGCTCTTCGTATCGCATCGACCTGGCCTGATTCCAGGTAATTTGCCGTCGCATAGCACAAGTCATCTATTGTCAGTTTGGGTTCTGACTCCTGGATAAAATCCAGTTCAGAAGCAACGGATGGCTTGGCACTCACTGTCGTTTATTCTTCCGTTTGTAATTCTTCGTCACTGACGATGCTTTCAGCAGCATGTTCACGGGCATTGGTCTTTTCGAGAATTTCACGACCAACTAAACCTGCAGCAATCTCACGTAACGCTAGAACAGTAGGTTTGTCATTATCAATGCTGACCATAGCGTCATCACCCATGGCGATTTCACGAGCACGTTTTGAAGCAACCAGGACTAATTGGAAACGGTTATCAACATTTTCTAAACAATCTTCAACAGTAGTACGAGCCATGGTTTTTCCCAGTTAAAATTTAAAGAATCAATTTTACGAAATATCTTAGCTTTGAGCCAGTAATTCAGCGATTAAGTCCGCTTGAATATTTTTTTGAATCGCTAAGGAATGACGCTGTGCAACGATGATAGATGACAAACTGGTCAGTGCCTGTTCAAAATCATCATTGACGATTATGTAGTCAAATTCAACATAGTGCGAGATTTCATTCTCTGCATCACGCATACGCCTGGAAATGACATCCTCATTATCCTGACCACGATTACGTAAACGTTGTTCCAAAGTCGCTTTTGATGGCGGCAGAATGAATATGCCAATCGCTTGCTGGAAATTGTTTCTGACTTGTTGCGCGCCCTGCCAGTCAATTTCCAGAATGACGTCAAAGCCTTCACTTAATAAGGTTTCAACTGTTTCAGAAGATGTGCCGTAACTGTTATCGAATACCGTGGCTGACTCTAGAAACTGGCCAGCATCTCGCATCGCTGAAAAGGTTTGCTGATCGACAAAATGGTAATCCTTACCATCGATCTCACCCTCACGAGGAGCGCGAGTTGTGTGTGAGACTGATAGTTTAATTTCAGCATGCTGTGCAATAAGCGCATTGACCAAACTCGTTTTGCCCGCACCTGACGGTGCAGCCACAATAAAAAGATTACCCATCATAAAATTCTGAACGCTGTTAGGAATAATTGGGCAATTATGACAAAAAGCCCTGTGTTTCACCATGAAGGATCTAATGCTGCCTCTATTTTCATAAATAAACCGATCTAAATGATGAACATAAGCAACTATTTTTATTAAGCCAATTCACATTGGCACAATTATCAATCATAATGATTGTGCGCAACCAATTATGTGCACTAGTACCAAGGTACAATATAAAAATGGTTGTCCATGCATATAATTATCACAGCGTAACAAACTAGTGGAATTACCGACGATTCCTTCATAACTTCTTTGAAAGCAAACTAGTTCAGCGATTAACTACTTCCTCATTTGGAGGGGAAAATGAAAATATTAAAGACTTTAGCAGGTGTGGCTCTGTCACTCTTCATCGCAGGTTCAGCTTCCGCTGCTCACCTCAGCGACAAAGTTATTTATGCGACAAAAAATAAAAAAGAAAGCACAATTCAGCACTTTGCAGGCGCTTATCAGTACGTAAGTACAGATGGTAGCTTCACCGCTGGTACAGGCCCGGATTACGCATATCAAATCAATCCAGAGGCAACAACAAACTCGGTTAAACAAGACCAGTTAAACACCGCGTTTAATGCTGCTGAAGCTTCTGGTAATTATTCTGAACTGGTTGGCTACGATGTATCAGATTTTTACAGCACGGGTTCCTACCCTGCGGCTACAGAAAGCACCGACTTTTTCACCTCAGATGTGTTTTCAACCGGCTATCTGAATACAAGCTCACTGGGTCTGACATTTGAAGGCATCATGATCAAATCAGGTAACACTACCCTTGTCGCCTTATTCAGTGATGCGATTTCAGAGTTGTATTTCAAAACCTTTATTAAACAGGGCATTTCTCATATTGCCTTGTTCAACACAGCCCCTATCTCTGCAGTGCCAGTGCCTGCCGCTTTATGGCTGTTTGCTCCAGCATTACTTGGTTTAGTTGGTTTCTGTAGAAGGCAATCAGCGATTAAGTAAGATTGTCGTAAAAGCTCAAAAAAACGCGGCCAAAAGCCGCGTTTTTTTATGTCTGATTAAAAAGATTTTCAATCACTCAATATTCTGAATTTGCTCATTGAGCAGCGGACTAGATCCTAACAAACTCAATGATTTACCGAAAAGAAATCGTTCAAAAATGCCTGTTTGCCCACCAAACTGCCCACCACTTGCCTATGGCTTTTACTAAATCTTAGTGGTTAGCAATGGAAAAACAGTGCCGTTTTTATGCTGCTGTTAGTACTGAAAAATAGCAGTTTTAAAGGGCTTTATCGAGTAATTTTTTCAACACTCTACGCACTTATGGATATTATAGTATCCAAGCTCTGTTTTATTTCGCTATAATGGATATAACTGTATCCACTTGGTCTTTGCGGATGAATTTTACCTTACTTGATGATACCGATGTAAGCCAAGCTTATGCGGCTTATTTACGTGAGTTACGCAAGCAGGCAAAGCTGTCGCGCGCTGCATTGGCTGAGCGAAGCTGCGTACCTGCGGCCACCATTAAGAAATTTGAGCTGACTGGGCAAATTTCATTTCGTCAATTGCTGTTGCTATGGCAGACCCTTGATTCGCTAGATAGGCTTTATCAGCTCACGCAACTTAGCAAAGAACGCGCTGCTATACCCACGAGTATTGATGAGGTGCTAAAAGATGAGTTTTAAACCGATTCAGAAGCTTAATGTTACTCGTACGCTAAGCTCAGGTGAGCAGATATCTGTTGGGGTCTTGGCGCAGAATCGGCAAGGCGTTTTTTTCCAGTATGCAGACAGCTATTTGCAGCAGTTTGGCAATTTATCACCGTTTACCTTGCAGTCGAATACGCAAGTTCAAGCCGCACCTAAAGCGCCGCACCAAGGTGTACATGGCGTATTTGGAGATTGTTTGCCCGATGGTTGGGGCATGTTGTTACAAGATCGTATTTTCCGGCAAAAGGGCATCCTACCTAATCAATTAACTGCGATGGATAGACTGGCCTTTGTCGGTGATAAAGGCATGGGAGCATTGTCTTTTTCTCCGGTGTCTGAGTTTTCAGCCACCACGCATGCGAATATTGATTTAGCTACGTTAGGCTTAGAAGCACAAACGCTGTTCGATGCTTCAATGTCAGACTATATGGACGACAACCAAGATGAGTTAGATGGGCATACGCAACAGGTGTTGGCCGCATTGGTCGCGGGTGGTAGTTCGGGTGGGGCAAGGCCTAAGGCGCAGATTTATATGCCTGCTGGGGAAACTCAACATTGTCGAACCTTCGCTCAGCCTGGAGATGAGGCTTGGCTGAT
Source organism: Methylophaga thalassica (assembly GCF_030159795.1). Lineage (NCBI taxonomy): Bacteria > Pseudomonadati > Pseudomonadota > Gammaproteobacteria > Thiotrichales > Piscirickettsiaceae > Methylophaga > Methylophaga thalassica. Next base: position 467,091 of record NZ_BSND01000005.1, read on the forward strand.
TAAGTTTACCTCTAAAAATCTCGCGCTCGGCCATGAAGAAGGCGTGTGTGAGGCGGTTTATTTACAAATGGCAGAACTTGCTAAGTGTCAACCGCCGCAATGGCAACTCATTGAAGCACCACCTACAAGCGGTGCGTCTGCTTGGTTGGCGCTTAAGCGTTTTGATTATGTCACTGAACAGGCCGACTTAGGCAGAAAGCGCAGTGCAGGTCGATTGCATATGCACAGCGCTTGCGGGCTGCTGGATGCAGACTTTCGAACGCCAAGTTTAGATTACATTGACTTGATTAAAGCCAGTCGTCAGTTGTGTAAATCTCCAGCCGCTGGGCAGCTGCAATTTCGCCGTGCCGTTTTTAACCTGCTGTCGTCTAATCAAGACGACCACAGTAAAAACTGGGCGTTTTTGCAAGCGGATGACGGTCAATGGGATCCTGCCCCTTTTTACGATGTTACCTACAGCCCACATCCATTCAACGAACACGCCACTGCGTTCGGAGGTTATGGCAAAGCGCCACCGCTTAAGGTGATGCAAAAACTTGCTACCAGTGCTGGCTTTGCGAATTGGCATGATGCAAGGCAAGTCATTGAAGAAGTCGCAGAAGCCATCAGCCAATTTACGTATCTGGCACAGCAGCAAGGGATCAGTAAAACAACAGTGTCTGCGATTGCTAAGACATTGGATCAGCGCAAACAGGAAAATGCAGCGCTTTTTCAATGAAAGTAAAACAAACTTTTCAATTCACAATAAATACAAGGTCTACAGATTGTTACCCATAAAGTCACTTTGTGTAGACCTCTAACCTCTGCATTCCCCCGTTCGGTAAAACGCATAGACGAGTACTCAGCTTGTATTGCACACTTTTACGCGCATAAAAGTGCGGAATTTTACATTTTTATGCGCATAAAAGTGTAAACGGGTTCTGGTTGAGTATAAATCAGCCACTTAATAGCTATCTTTCTTCTTTGAAGCTGGCTGGCATTGTTTGCCAAGTTTTAGCGATGTGGACATGAGCAAATGCTATAAGAATATGACGCCCTTATTTTTTATTTAGCAATTGGATGTCTTGGATCTTTCTTCCCAGCTCGTCATCACGGGCAACCTTGGTTAGGTCGTCTAACAAGCCTAGGACTGCCAAAACCTTAACGTAGTGACCAAGTGAAACGGAAGGATCACCTTTTGATATTTTACGCAGTGTTGGCTTAGAAATCCCTGTCCTACTATGCATCATTTCTTGAGTAATGCCGCGTCTCTTCATCGCCAATGTTAAGTTTTCGCCCAAGATGTTTAACATCTTCCTTTGTCTAGGGAATATGACCGCAGTGCGTTTTGATTTTGGCTCGACAGTATCCATAATGAAACTATGTTTTCTTAAATCTTAATTTAGTGAAATTATAGTTTCACTTTTATCTTCAAGTTGTAAAGCAATAAATTGCCATCTCTCGAAGTAAAGTGAGCCAAGACCTGAACAGGTCATGTCGATTTTTTACTGTTTTTTCGACATGACTTTCTTGTGTGTCGATACACTCGACATATCAACACTCAATCCATACGACTCACCAAAACTGAGTTTTGAGTAGGAAACTTCAAAGCAGTACGCCATCCCTTGGGCTTTTGGGGCAGTCTGGGCAAAGCCTTAATTCACGCCACTTAGCAATACGCTAACCCTGCCCACAGGGTATTTATGACTTGGGGCATTATGTAAATTCTGGGGCAAGTAGCTACTTGTACCCTCAGAAAGCTGCACGATCTGGGCATTTATCTGCCTACTGCGTCCGTTTAGCACTGGCAAACTCCTAACTGAACTTAACAGAACAGTGAGGAAGCAAACAATGAACCCAACTACACAATCACCCACAAACACAGTACCCCCTGCGCGTCAGCAGCGGATTTTGCGTTTGCCCGAGGTAAAGGCCAAAACAGGTTTTGGCCGCAGCACCATTTATGCCCTGATGGCCAATGGTGAATTTCCCCGTTCCATCCGCATTGGCGCGCGTGCCGTGGGCTGGTTAGAAAGCGATATCGACCAGTGGATTGAAACTCGCCGTATCGGTGCTGCTTATGGCCGTGGATAAAGCATCAGCATCAAACCCGTTACCTGCCAGTGAGATGCATAGCAACGCGCCAACATTACCGGCTGGTTTTGCCTATAACGCGCAAAACTGGCTGGTGATGCAACCGGCTGGGCAAGATAGCCCAGTTAAAATCTGCTCTTGGTTGCAAGTGGCCGCCCGCACCCGCGATCCGCAAGGGGATAACTACGGTTATTTATTGCACTGGTTAGACGATGACAATCGCCATCGCTATTGGGCCATGCCCGCAGAACTCTTAGCCGGAGACGGCAGCGAGTACCGTCGAATCCTACTCAGCCGAGGCATGCGGCTAAGTAACAGTGTCAAAGCGCGGCAGTTGCTCTCGCTGTTTATTCAACAAATGGGCGAGCTGGCCACGCAAAAGGCCATTAGCGTGAACTGTATTGGCTGGCATCACCACGCTTATGTGCATCCGCGCCTCACCTTTTACCCAAGCGAACACAGCAACAACCCGCGCATGGTGCTGCAAACCATGCACCCGATAGAAGGCTTTATTCAACAAGGCAGTAGCGACAGTTGGCGGCAGCACGTTGGCCGTTATTGTCTGGATAACCCGCTATTAATTGTTGGTGTCTGCGCTGCACTGGCCGCGCCTTTGTTGCATTTGTGCGGGGTGGATGGTTTTGGTTTACACCTCTACGGTGCCAGCAGTACTGGTAAAACCGCAGCGCTGTATCCGGCATTATCGGTGTGGGGCGAACCTAATCAACTGCGCCATAGTTGGCGTGCCACGGCTAACGGTTTGGAAGGCACAGCGCTTGCGCATAACGATGCCTTGCTAGCGCTCGATGAAATGGGCGAAGTTGACCCAAAAGAAGCTGGCGATGTCGCTTACATGCTCGCCAATGGCCAAGGTAAAACCCGTGCAGGCAAATACGGTGAAATGCGCTTACCCGCCCGTTGGCGTTTGGTGTTTTTATCCACTGGCGAAGTGACGCTCGAAAGCCATCTTGCCAGTATCGGCAAGCGCGTAAAAGCTGGCCAGCAAGTGCGCGTGATTGATCTCAGTGCCGATGCCGGAGCGCAAATGGGCGTGTTTAACCATAGCCATGGTATGAACGCTGCCGATTTAGCCGATCATCTAAAACAGCAAAGTCGCCAACATTACGGCAGCTTGGCCTTGGACTGGTTACGGTATTTAACGCAGCACTGCGCGCAGGTGCGCCCCGTTTTCCAAAACGTACGCCAACGTTTTTTAGCCAGCTTGCCTCCCGAGGCCGACGGCCAAGTGCGTCGAGTCGCCGAAAAATTTGCCTTACTGGCCAGCGCAGGCCTGTTAGCCATTCAAGCCAAGGTGCTCGATTGGCCAACCCAAAGTGTCGAAGCTGCCTGTTTAAGCCAGCTAAACCAATGGATACTCGCTCGCGGTGGTGTGGCCGCCAATGAAGACCAACAAGCTATTCGTCAAGTGCGCAGCTTTATTGAGCAACATGGCGAAAGCCGTTTTACACCCAAACAAACCGGTTACAGCAGCCAAGTACGCCAACGCGCAGGTTGGCTTGATACTACTGGCCCACAAACCCTTTACCTGTTTTACCCAACCGGCTGGCGTGAAGCCACCGAAGGCCTAAGCCCAGATCGCGCTGCCAAAGCACTGATGGCCGCAGGCTACCTAGTCCCCGATGGCAACCGACCACAGCGCAAAGTCAGCCTGCCCGACAACACACGCCCACGAATGTACTGTGTGAAAGGCAGCATCTTGGATGACTAAAAAGGCGATGACCCCTGCGTGGGCTTGTCGCCTTGCAGTGCACCGCCAGTCAACATAAATAGCTAGCGATGCTTGAAGTCCAACACAGACAATACCGCTAGAGGCATTCCCGTGAACCGTTAGCGTACCAACAACCAGCACCGAACGAATAACAAATACGCTCAATTATTTGGTTTTAACTCAAATAAGTTGAGAATAATCATAATCGTGGTAGGGTAGCAACAGTGAAAAATCCCCAAGTTTATGGTTAAGAAAACACCGTGGAGAGAGCATGATCCGCTGCCACCTAGCCCGATTAATGGGTGAGAGAAAAATGCGCATTAGCGACGTGATGCGAGAAACCGGCCTAAGCCGTACCACCGTCACGCTACTGTACAAAGAAACTGCGCTTAAGGTGGACTTAGAGGCGCTCGATAAGCTGTGCAGTTTGTTTAACTGCGAGTTAAACCAATTATTGGAACATATTCCGGCCAAAAGCCAGACGATGAAAGATTAAGGAGCCCAAATGGCCATTAAGAAAACCGAACTTTACTCTTCCCTTTGGGCCAGCTGCGACGAGCTGCGCGGCGGTATGGATGCCAGCCAGTACAAAGACTATGTACTGACCATGCTCTTTATGAAGTACGTCTCCGATAAATACAAAGGCGACCCTTACGGCATGATCGTGGTGCCGCCAGGTGCCAGCTTTGACGATATGGTTGCCCTGAAAGGCGACAAAGAAATTGGCGACAAAATCAACAAGGTCATCAGCGCGCTGGCCGAAGAAAACGACCTCAAAGGCGTGATAGACGTTGCCGATTTTAACGACGAAGACAAGCTTGGCAAAGGCAAAGAAATGGTTGATCGGCTAGGTAAGCTGGTCGGCATTTTTGAAGGGCTAAACCTTGGCGATAACCGTGCCGATGGCGATGACTTGTTGGGTGATGCCTACGAATACCTAATGCGCCACTTTGCTACCGAATCGGGTAAATCCAAAGGGCAGTTTTATACGCCATCGGAAGTGTCGCGTATCCTCTCTAAAGTGATTGGTATTGATAGCAATACCTCGCAAGATGCCACCGTCTACGACCCAACCTGTGGTTCGGGCTCGCTGTTGCTAAAAGCCAGTGATGAAGCGCCGCGTGGCTTGAGTATTTTTGGCCAGGAGATGGACAACGCCACCAGTGCCTTGGCGCGTATGAACATGATCCTGCATAACAACGCCACCGCCAAAATCTGGAAAGGCAACACTATTGCTGATCCCCAGTGGAAAGAAGCAAACGGCCAATTAAAAACCTTTGATTTTGCGGTAGCCAACCCGCCGTTTTCCAACAAAAACTGGACCAGCGGCATCAATCCAAACGACGATGAATTTGGCCGTTTCAGTTGGGGTATTCCGCCGGAGAAAAACGGTGACTACACCTTTTTACTGCACATCATTAAAAGCCTAAAAAGCACCGGTAAAGGCGCGGTCATTCTGCCTCACGGCGTTTTGTTCCGTGGCAATGCTGAGGCGCGTATTCGTGAAAACCTCATCAAGCAAGGTTACATCAAAGGCATTATCGGCTTACCTGCGAACCTGTTTTACGGCACCGGCATTCCTGCTTGTATTATCGTGATTGATAAAGAGCACGCGCAGGCAAGGAAAGGAATCTTTATGGTCGATGCCAGCAAAGGTTTTGCCAAAGACGGCAATAAAAACCGCCTGCGCAGCCAAGATATTCACAAAATCGTCGATGTCTTTACCAAGCAGCTAGAACTGCCGCGTTACTCGCGCATGGTGCCGCTCTCTGAGATTGCCGCCAACGACTACAACCTGAATATTCCGCGTTATATCGACTCCAGTGAGCCAGAAGACCTCCACGACTTAAGCGCCCATCTACAAGGGGGCATTCCAAACCGCGACATCGATGCTTTAGAGCGCTACTGGCAAGTCTTCCCGAGCATTCGTGCGACCTTGTTTGAGCCTGCCCGTGAAGGTTACAGCAAAGCCTTGGTTAAAGCCTCCGAGGTGAAAAGCACCATCCTTAACCATGACGAGTTTAAAACTTTTGCTGCACAAAGCCTTGAACCCTTTACCGAATGGGCGCAGCGCTCAAACCTGCACGCCATTGAACAAGGCGAATTACCTAAACAGATTATTCACCGTATCAGCGAAGATCTATTAGAAAGCTATTCCCACAATTCACTGCTGAGCAAATACGATATCTACCAGATCCTGATGGACTACTGGGCGGAGTCAATGCAAGACGATGTATACGTGCTAGTGCAAGACGGCTGGCCAGCGGGCAAGGTACTGCGTGAATTGGTGGTGAATAAAGGCGAAAAGCTCAAAGAAACGCCTGACCTAACCATCGGCAAAACCAAATACAAAGCTGAACTTATCCCGCCAGCGTTAATCGTGGCGCGCTTTTTTGCTGCTGAACAAACCAAAGTCGATACGCTGCAATCGCTATTGGATAGCGCCAGCCAAGAGCTGGAAACCTTCCTTGAAGAAAACTCTTCATCAGGCTCCGGCGGTGGCGACGACGGTTTACTGAATGATGCGCTGAACGACAAAGACAAAGTCACCAAAGCCACAGTCACGGCACGTTTGAAACTCGCCACTGACCCCGATGAAAAAGCCGCGCTAAAGCAAGCCAAAAAGCTGTTTGATGCCGAGTTTGAAGCCAAAAAAGCCCTAAAAGAAGCGCAAGACGCGCTGGATTTAGCGGTATGTAAGCAATACCCCAAACTCAGCGTCGAAGAGATCAAATCCCTGATTGTGAATGACAAATGGCTGGCAACGCTTGAAAGCAATATCGTCGCTGAAATCGAGCGCGTGACCCAGCAACTGGCCAATCGTGTCAAAGAGCTGGAAGAGCGCTACAGCGAACCACTGCCAACCATCACCCAATCGGTAGAGAACCTGAGTGATAAAGTGGCAGGCCACTTAAAAGCCATGGGGCTGGAGTGGGCGCTATGACAGCATTAAACACCACGGGATTGAGCAAGCTGGTGGAGGCGATTGCTGGGCAAATTGAACAAGCCAGAAACCAAGTTCGCCAATCAGTGAATAGCGCTATGGTACAAAGCTACTGGCAAATTGGCCGTTTGATTGTTGAGGAGGAGCAACAGGGGGAAAACCGAGCCGCCTACGGCAAACAGCAGTTGCAGCAGCTGTCAAAGCAACTGACAGAACGCTTGGGTAAAGGTTTTGATGTTGGCAACTTGCGTAATATGCGCCAGTTTTACCTGACGTTTCCAATTCACGACGCAGTGCGTAGTGAATTGAGTTGGACACACTACCGTGCCTTAATGCGAATCGACACCCCCGCCGCCCGTGATTGGTACTTGCAAGAGGCCATCAGCCAAAGCTGGAGCGCCCGCGCACTGGAACGCCAAATCAGCACGCTGTACTACGAGCGCCTATTAGCCAGCCAAGAGAAAGCAGCGGTTGAACACGAAGCCCAAGCCAACACTCAGCCACTGGCAGAAAGCGCCAAGGACTACCTGCGCGACCCTTACATTCTCGACTTTTTAAACCTGCAAGATCAAACCTACCAGGAAAGCGAGCTGGAGCAGGCCATTATCAGCAACCTGCAACAATTCCTGCTGGAACTGGGCAAAGGCTTTGCTTTTGTGGAGCGCCAGCAGCGTATCCGCTTTGAGGATGAAGACTTTTATATTGATCTGGTGTTCTACAACTTCAAACTTAAATGCTTTCTGCTGGTGGACTTAAAACTGGGCAAGCTGAAACACCAAGATATCGGCCAAATGGATACCTATGTGCGCCTCTATGACGAGCAGCGCAAAGGCGATGACGACAACCCCACCATTGGCTTGGTGCTATGCAGCGAAAAAAGCGAAGCCGTGGTGAAATACTCGGTACTGGCCGATCAGAAACAACTGTTCGCGGCTAAATATTTGCCTTACCTACCGACAGAAGAAGAGCTGAAACGAGAGCTGGAGCGCGAACGCGAACAGGCCCTAGCGCAACTGCAACAGCAGGAGTTAGAGAGATGAGCAGCCAAGTTGCAGAAGTGAGTTCAAAGTATCTGGCGGAAGCGGCAAAGAATGCCGTGCCAACTGGATATAAGCAAACGGAAGTGGGAGTGATACCGGAAGATTGGGATGTAGTGGAGTTTGGCAGCACATTGAAAGAGTTTCGAAATGGGTATGCTTTCTCGACAAGTGGATACGCTTCCACAGGAACACCAATCATTACTATGGCTCAAATTGGTCTTTCTGGCTTATTTCAATTTGATGTCTCAAAGGTAAATAAATGGGATTCACAACAGCATGATTCGCTAAAAGATTTCTGGGTTCGAGATGGTGATCTCCTAATAGCCATGACTGATGTGACTCCAGATAAAAATCTTATCGGTCAAATGACAGTTGCAAAGTTAGACGGCATAGCGCTTCTTAATCAACGGGTTGGCTTGCTTAGGCTTAAGAATGAAATTGCTTATTCTGGATACTTTAATTTTTTGAGCTCCTTGCCTGTTTGGAAAACATATTGTAAGGCTGTTGCTTCGTTAGGGGTACAAGCGAATATCAGTACATCAGATATAAGAAAGGCAAAAGTGCCACTCCCACCCATAAAAGAACAAACCGCCATCGCTAATGCGCTATCCGATGTCGATGCGCTGATCAGCGAGCTGGAAAAACTGATCGCCAAAAAACAGGCCATCAAAATCGCCACCATGCAACAACTTCTCACAGGCCGCACCCGCCTGCCGCAGTTCGCCTTGCGTGAAGATGGCACACCAAAAGGCACCAAGCCAAGTGAGTTGGGGGAAATACCGGAGGATTGGGAGGTTGTTGCTCTTAAAGATCTACTAAAAGATAGCCCAAAATATGGAATAAATGCTCCTGCTGTTCCGTTAGAAGGTAAATTACCTGTTTATATTCGGATTACCGATATATCTGAGGATGGTTATTTTAAGCCTACTGAGAAAGTTGGCGTTAAAAGCCCATTTTCAGATTTGTATCAGTTAGCCGATGGCGATCTTGTTCTTGCAAGAACAGGAGCTAGTGTTGGCAAGTCATATCTATATAGACCTGAAGATGGAGTCCTCGTGTATGCAGGTTTCCTCATCAAGGTGACGCCAGAGCAATCCAAGTTAGATCCGAAATTTCTTTTTCAATACCTGCAAACTGAACGATATTGGTCTTGGGTAACAGTAAACTCAATGAGAAGTGGTCAGCCGGGAATTAATGGAAATGAGTACGGTAGCTTAATGCTTACATGGCCGGAAAAAGACGAACAAACCGCCATCGCCACCATCCTCTCCGATATGGACGCAGAGATTCAGGCACTGGAACAACGTCTTGGCAAAACCCGCCAAATCAAACAAGGCATGATGCAAGAGTTGCTGACGGGTAAGACAAGATTAATTCAAGGGGAAGCACATGACTGATTATCAAGAAACTGAGCTCGATGAAGAGCTGATTGATCCAGGTTCGGAAGAAGAGCCTGAACTGCTTGATGAGGTGATGCACCCGTTCAACCCGACAGATATTGATATTGTCGTTGAGCCGAAGTCGTTGGACGCTTTGATAAAGCGAATTCAGCATAACGAAATCGATATGAATACCGATTTTCAGCGTCATGCGGAGTTATGGGATAACCGCAAGATGAGCCGATTAATCGAATCCATTTTGATTCGGTTTCCGTTACCGGCTTTTTACTTTGATGCGTCCGATGAAAATAATTGGCTAATTGTGGATGGTTTACAGCGGTTATCTACGATTCGCAAGTTTGTGTTAGATAAAAAGCTTCGCCTTAATGGGTTGGAGTTCTTAACGGAACTTAATGGTAAAACCTTCGATAAGCTGCATCGCCAATATCAGCGCCGTATTGAAGAGTGCCCTGTTACCGTGTACATGATTAAACCGGGTACGCCTGAAGATGTTAAGTATTCAGTGTTTCGCCGTATCAATACGGGTGGCTTAACGCTCAATAACCAAGAAATTCGTAATGCGCTTGCTAAGCCACGAGACAGAGAACTGCTTGAAGAATTAGCCAATTCAGAATGCTCGAAGGCCATGTTGGGCGATCTTTCCAAGCGTATGAAAGATCAGGAGTTGGTATTGCGATTTTGGGCATTCTATCGCTTTGACTATCTTGACCCTAAAAATAAAAAGGAAATTGCCTCGTTTTTAGATAAAGCGATGGAAGATATCAAGAAAGGCGATGATGCCTACCGCTCAGAGTTTAAAACTAGGTATTCAACTGCGATAGAGCGCTGTTATCAACTTTTGGGAAAATCCGGATTTGAGAAAGATCCATCTTCAAATTCTCGCAAACGCTCAAAGAACTCTACTTTGTACGAAGTGTGGATGGTAGCGCTGGCCAAACTCACGGACACGGAATTCGATCGCCTTTTGAATGAGCAAAGCGTCTTTCAGGAAAAGGCGCGAGCACTACTCAAAGACGGCGAATTCTTCAATGCCATTACTTATTCGACGCAGAAAAAAGACCATGTTGAACGACGCTACGAAAAGGTTAATGCGCTGATTAAGGAGGTGCTGAATGATTGAGTTTATTAATATTCAGAACTTTAAAACCTTGTTGAATGCTAGCTTTCCTCTGGGCAATCTGAATTTATTTTCAGGCCTTAATGGCATGGGAAAATCGACGCTTGTGCAGAGCTTGTTGCTTTTAAGGCAGTCTTACGAACGCAATACCCTCAAAACCAAGGGGCTGCTGTTAAATGGAGATTACGTTAATATCGGTACGGGTAAAGACGCGCTTTCCAGTTTTAGTGAACAAGAAGAGATTATTTTCACTGTTAAATGGGGCGAGAAAGAGCAGCCAATACGCTTTGAGTTTGACTATCAACATGACTCGGATCTGTTGCCACTTCGCAAGTCGGGTATTGACGGTGATTCTGAATCCTTGAGTTTATTCAACTCCAATTTTCAGTACTTATGTGCCGACAGATTAGGCCCACAAAGTCATCACCAGTTGTCTGAGTTTCATATTCGTGATTTAAAGTCGCTTGGCCATCATGGTGAGTTTGCGGTTCATTTTATCGCAGTCAATGGCGCTAAAGATCTGGAGATAGACGCGTTACGCCATCCAAAGGCAGTATCAGGGACGTTGCTTGCTAATATTGAAGCATGGATGTCGGATATTACGCCCGGTCTAAAAATCAAAGCAGTGGCGCAGCCTCAATTTAATTCGGCGAGCCTGAGTTACTCTTTCAACCAAGGTAAAGAAACAACCGAAGAGTTTAAGCCTCAGAATGTGGGCTTTGGCCTAAGTTACGTACTACCTGTCGTGACTAGTATTTTAAGTGCCGCAAAAGGTGATTTGCTGATTATTGAAAACCCAGAGTCACACTTACACCCGGCTGGGCAATCATTAATGGGTAAGCTATGTGCCATTGCTGCCAATAATGGCGTGCAATTAATCGTTGAATCTCATTCAGACCATTTCCTCAACGGTATTCGGGTTGCGGTGAAGCAGAAAGTAGTTGCAGCTGACGATGTAAAAGTCTTTTTCTTGCAGCGAGATGTTCATAACTCTATTCATGCCTCAGAAGTTATGTACCCAAATATTGATGATGAAGGCCGCATAGACTGCTGGCCGGAAGGGTTCTTTGACCAATGGGATAAGGAGCTGGATCAGTTGTTATGAGCAATGGAATTGTGTTGAACCATCACTCTTTGCCGTTTGCCAGCAAAGAGGATGCAGATAATGGATTATTGGCTTTCTTCAATGTGCTTAAAGTTTGCCGAACTGCGGGTCTAAAAATCTTGTTGGTCGATGAAGATCAAGATAAGTCATTGATGGGGCTGGAACTGGCTAAAGGCTACTATGTGCGCAATTGGTTTGCCTCGGCAAGCAAGGTTGCGGAGCTAGCGGATTGGTGCCGGTTTCTTAAATCCCTTGAAACGAAACAGCCACTCTTTGAAACCGTGGATATTGAAAGTGTTGGTGATGTATTAGAAGTTGGCTTGCCAGGAGAAGATTCAGGTAAGCCTGTGCTATTAGCCGCGTTTTATTTTGAAACGTTCCTTGCCAGTTTCACGGCTTTGGCTGCTTGGGCAAATAGCCATATTAAAGTATGGATTTTCGAGATTGATGCAACACCAGAACAAAGGGATGAAACGCTTTTAAATCTGAGTGATTCTGCAAGCTTGGGTGTGCATGGTGATGAGCTCAAACAACGCCGTAATGCGTTGTTAAGTTCCGCTAAGAATATCTGGTTGCAAAGAGCGGATTTGTTTCCTCATCTCACGTTGTTGCCAAATCAAATTGGTACAAGTCTGCAAGGTTGGTCTGCTAGGCAAGATGTCTTGCTCAAGGCGCGTGATGCACTAAATGTGCTGGAGTCATTTAGTGATAAATGGCTAGCAGGTGAGTATGTTGAATATCGCCATGAGTATTTAAGAGACTTGGGCCTAGCGGCTGAAGTTAGCGGTGAATCGGACAGTGTAAATAATGATCCCAAAAAGAAGAAAGAGCGCATGTTTTGGTTAGATGATGGGCGACAGGTCTATTGCGAGAATCATGTAAAACTACCTGACGGTTACCGACTGCATTTTTATGCTGATGCCGCAAATAAGCGGATATATGTGGCGTATTTAGGACCGCATTTAACTTTATGAATTTAAGGAAATTTAATGAGTAACTTAGCTCCATTCTGTATGGCAAAGCTTAGCGTACTTGGAGATTACCATGCCCGTTGATATGACATCGCAACAGTTGCAGGGGTTATTAAAAGAGCTCTGTTCATTGCCTACCGAGACAGAATGGGTTGAGTTTAAACGCAATGCCGATGTTGAAAAAATCGGTGAATATATATCGGCGTTGTCCAATTCGGCTGCATTGATTGGCAAACAAAGTGCTTACATGGTGTTTGGTGTCGATGATGATTCCCATCAAGTAGTTGGTACAACGTTTAAACCATCACAGCAAAAACATAAACAACAAGAAATTGAAAACTGGTTATTGCAAAAGTTGCAGCCAAAAATCCACTTTCGCTTTTATGAGTTTCTGGCGGGTGAACTCGAAGAATTGGCCGTGGTGATCTTAGAAATACAGCCAGCCACGCACAATCCTGTTCAATTTGACGGTGTTGAGTTTATTCGCAGTGGTTCTTATAAGAAAAAACTCAAAGAGTTTCCGGAAAAAGAGCGAGCCTTATGGCGAGCCTTTGATAAAACGCCTTTTGAGCAACAACTAGCCGCAAGCAATATCTCATCCGAAGAAGTATTGAGGCTGCTTGAGTACCCAGCCTATTTTGATTTAACCGGGTTCCCCTTGCCTGACAACCGCAGTGGGATTTTGGAAGCGTTAAAAGCCGATAAGTTGATTCAGCCTTCCGTAGGCGGGCAATGGAATATTACAAATCTTGGTGCGATCTTATTCGCAAAGAAGCTGCAAAACTTTGCTCATCTAAGCCGCAAGGCTGTCCGTTTAATTCAGTATAAAGGCAATAGCCGAATTGAAACTGTTCGGGAAATTGAAGGCAATAAAGGGTATGCGGTTGGCTTTGAGGGGCTGATTGATTACTTAAAAACGTTATTGCCGTCAAATGAGGAAATAGGAAAAGCGTTTCGCAAAGAAGTGCCAATGTACCCTGAATTAGCGATTCGTGAGCTAGTGGCTAACGCCATTATACATCAGGATTTTTCTTTAACCGGTACTGGCCCCTTGATTGAAGTCTTTGAGGCTCGAATGGAAATCGTTAACCCGGGGACTCCTTTGGTTGCGACGGAGCGATTTTTAGACTCACCGCCACAAAGTCGTAACGAGGCGCTGGCTTCTTTTATGCGGCGGGTAAACATTTGTGAAGAGCGTGGTTCGGGTATTGATAAGGTCGTTTCGCAAACGGAGTTCTATCAACTGCCTGCGCCGATATTTGAGATGACTCAAAACCATACTCGATCGGTGCTCTTTGGCCATAAAGAGTTTGCTGAAATGGACAAAGAGGATCGCATTCGTGCGTGCTATCTGCATTGCTGTTTAAGACATGTGAACCGTGAGCATATGAACAATGCTTCTCTACGTGAACGCTTTGGTATCGAACAAAAGAATCAAGCTCAGGTAAGTCGAGTGATAAAAGACACCGTGAACGCAGGGTTGATCAGAGCCTATGACCCAGACGCTGGAACGAAAGCTATGCGTTATGTGCCTTGTTGGGCGTAATTTGCTTGATCGTTGCTTGACTGAGTGGTGCTGAATCTAACTGGTTTGGTAGTAATTTATTGATTTAAATGGATAAAATTTGCTTGATCGTTGCTTGATTGGCAAGGGGAACAAGCTTCGAATTGATTAGAGGTTAGGATGAGTAACGTTGGTCAGCGTGAGCGCGCTACCCAAAATCGTATCGTTCAGTTTTTTCAAACTGACTTAGGCTATCGCTATTTAGGCGATTGGCAGGATCGCGCTAATAATAAAAATATTGAAGTGGATATCCTCGTTGATTGGTTAAAAAAGCGTGGTGTCAGCGAGGCGTTGATCAATCGTGCTATTCGCCAATTGGATACGGCAGCAGCGCTGGGCGAAGGTAAAAAGCTCTATTACGCCAACAAAGAGGTTTATCGCTTGCTGCGTTACGGCGTGAAAGACAAAGAAGGTGCTGGCCATCTTAATGAAACTGTGTGGCTGATTGACTGGAAAAACCCAGAAGCAAACGATTTTGCCATTGCCGAAGAAGTCTCTATCAAGGGCGAGAATAAAAAACGTCCAGATATTGTGTTGTATGTCAATGGTATCGCGCTTGGTGTGATTGAGCTAAAACGCTCTTCGGTGTCTGTCTCTGAAGGTATTCGCCAGAACCTCGATAATCAGAAGAAAGATTTTATTCGTAACTTTTTTACAAGCATGCAATTGGTGATGGCGGGTAACGACACGCAAGGACTGCGTTACGGCACCATTGAAACGCCTGAAAAACACTACCTTGAGTGGAAGGAAGACATTGCCAATCCTTATGTGCATAAGCTCGACTTCCACCTGAGCCGCGTGTGTAACAAAGCGCGCTTGCTACAAATCATCCATGATTTTTTTGTTTTCGATGCGGGTATAAAAAAGACCTGTCGCCACAATCAATTCTTTGGTATTGAAGCGGCAAAACGCCATATCGCAAGGCGAGAAGGCGGCATTATTTGGCACACGCAAGGTTCTGGTAAAAGCCTCACTATGGTATGGCTGGCCAAATGGATACGTGAAAATGTCAAAGACGCCCGTGTATTGATCGTGACTGATCGTACCGAGCTGGATGAGCAGATTGAAAAAGTATTCACCGGTGTTGAGGAAGATATTTATCGCACCAAAAGCGGTGCCGATTTGGTGGCGACGCTCAACCAGCCCAACCCTTGGTTGGTGTGCTCTTTAGTCCATAAATTTGGTCGGCAGTCTGATTCGGAAAACGATACCGCGACGGATGAGTTTATTGCCGAGTTAAAGAAATCGCTACCATCGGACTTTAAAGCCAAAGGCGATTTGTTTGTGTTTGTGGACGAGTGTCACCGTACTCAATCGGGCAAGTTGCACGAAGCGATGAAGTCCATCCTGCCAGAAGCCATGTTTGTCGGCTTCACCGGCACCCCCTTGATGAAGAAAGACAAGAAAAAGTCGGTTGAGGTATTTGGCCCTTACATTCACACCTATAAGTTTGATGAAGCTGTGGCCGATGGCGTTGTGCTCGATTTACGCTACGAAGCACGAGACATCGACCAAAACGTCACTTCGCAGAAAAAGGTCGATGAATGGTTTGAAGCCAAAACTCGCGGCTTATCTCGATTAGCGAAAACCCAGTTGAAACAGAAATGGGGCACCATGCAAAAGGTGCTGTCCAGTAAATCGCGTTTGCAGCAGATTGTGAATGATATTTTGCTGGATATGGACACTAAGCCACGCCTGATGGATGGTTATGGCAATGCGATGTTGGTTTGCTCCAGCGTCTATCAGGCTTGTAAAGCCTATGAAATGTTCAGCCAAACAGATTTAGCCGGTAAGGTGGCTATTGTCACCAGTTTTCAGCCGACTGCTGCAAGCATTAAAGGGGAAGAAACCGGTGAAGGTTTAACGGAAAAGCTCTTTAAATACGATATTTACCGCAAAATGCTTGCGGATTACTTCGAGCAACCGGAAGACAAGGCTGCAAACCGGGTTGAAGAGTTTGAAAAAGAAGTTAAAAAGCAATTTATTGATGAACCAGGACAAATGCGTTTGCTCATCGTGGTCGATAAATTGCTGACTGGCTTTGACGCCCCTTCGGCTACCTATTTGTATATCGACAAACAGATGGCTGATCACAATCTGTTTCAGGCCATTTGCCGCGTGAACCGCTTGGATGGCGATGATAAAGAATACGGTTACATCATTGATTACAAAGATCTGTTCCGCTCGTTGGATAAAGCGATTTCTGATTATACTCAAGGCGCATTTGATGGTTATGACAAGGAAGACGTTGCAGGGCTGCTGAAAGATCGTTTAGAGCAAGCTAAGCTCGATTTGGATAATGCGCTGGAAATGGTGCGCGCCTTGTGTGAGCCGGTAAAAGCGCCACGCAATACGGAAGACTACATTTATTATTTTTGTGGTAAGTCAGGTCTGAACCAAGACGAGCTCACCGAGAAAGAAGCACTGCGTTTAACGCTTTATCAGAACGTTGCCAAACTGCTGCGTGCGTTCGCCAATATCGCCAATGAAATGCCTGATGCAGGCTATTGCGCGCAAGATGTAGACTTGATAAGAGCTGAAGTGGCTCATTTTG
Organism: Methylophaga thalassica; assembly: GCF_030159795.1. Taxonomy (NCBI): domain Bacteria; kingdom Pseudomonadati; phylum Pseudomonadota; class Gammaproteobacteria; order Thiotrichales; family Piscirickettsiaceae; genus Methylophaga; species Methylophaga thalassica. The sequence goes on from NZ_BSND01000005.1 coordinate 483,588, forward strand.
AAAAAGTCCGTGACGAAGTAAAACTGGCCAGTGGCGATTTGGTAGAAATGAAACGCTTTGAGCCTGCGATGCGCCATTTGTTAGATATGTATATTCGTGCGGATGACAGCGAAGTACTGATGGATTTCGAAGAGCTGGGGCTTATTGAGCTCATTGTCGAAAAAGGCGCTGATGCCGTGGAGGCTTTGCCTGAGAGTATTCGCAAGAATCAGGAAGCCATGGCCGAAACCATCGAAAATAACGTGCGTAAAACCATCGTTGATGAAAACCCGGTTAACCCTAAGTATTACGAGCAAATGTCGGTGTTATTGGATGAGCTGATTGAGCTTCGTCGCCAAAAAGCGATTGAATATCAAGAGTATCTGGAAAAAATCCGCGAGCTATCTCGTAAGGTTATACGTCCGGAGCAGACAGCGGCTAACTATCCGCCATCGATGGACTCTAATCCAAAACGCGCGTTTTACGATAATTTTGGTCAAGATGAATTGCTGGCTACCAAAATAGATAGTGCCATTCGTTATACCAAAAAAGCGGATTGGGTGGGAGATCGATTTAAGGAGCGAGAAATTGCCAATGCGGTGCGAGAAGAAACGACGGGGTATGAGGTGGATATTCAGGGTGTAATGGAATTGGCAAAAGCGCAAAAAGAGTACCATTGATGCCTAAGGTAGAAATTGGTTCTATTGCGATGCAGTTAAATCGTAAGGCAATTAAAAACCTTCATATCAGCGTGTTGCCACCTGATGGGCGTGTGCGTGTTTCTGCTCCTGAATCTATGACAGAAACCGCAATCCGTATGGCAGTGATCAGCCGCATTCCTTGGATCAAGAAACAGCAGAGTGATTTTGCCAAACAACCTCGCCAATCTGATCGAGCAATGGTTAGCGGTGAATGTCATTACCTGTGGGGCAGGCGTTACCGTCTGAATCTTATTGAGCGTTCCGGAAAGCATGAAATCAAGCTAGGTCGTGGTCGATTGCATTTATATGTCAATCTCGCAACAACGCTTGAGAACAAGGCGCTGGTACTGAGCTCATATTATCGAGATGCGCTTAAAGCGCGAATCGCTGAGTTATTGCCTGTTTGGGAAGATAAGATCGGCGTTACAGCTGCCGATTGGGGAATCAAAAAGATGAAAACCAAGTGGGGCAGCTGCAACACGCAGGCCAGGCGTATTTGGCTGAATTTAGAACTTGCTAAAAAGCCACCGGAGTGTTTGGAGTACATCCTAGTGCATGAATTGGTGCACTTGCTTGAGCGTAATCACAATGAACGCTTCAAGGGGTATATGGACAAGCTACTTCCCGATTGGCGAGAGCGCCGTGATTTGTTAAACCGAATGCCTTTAGCACATAATAATTGGATTTACTAAGGTTTGGTTTTGTTTAATGCAGGTGAACTGGGGTATTAACGGATATTACTGACCATTTCGTGGTTCTACACGAGATGGTACGAATATATGGCCACTTAGCATTGTTAATATTAAAATCGCACCAACAACACCCCTCCCGCTACCCGTTAGATCAGCGCCCTGTGAGGGGTTACTCTTTTTTCAGGCTTCTAATTTTTGGTACCGTAATGAGTTACGGCACCAAAATTCGCTTTAATCCAAACATCATTCTCCGGCCCACAAAGATGGTGTAGCAGCGCTAGGTTGATCTGGTGGCTGATCACGTTGCCGTTTCGTTTTTGGCTCTCTTTTCTCAAACCTCTCAGTAATAACCCTGTGCATGAATTTCCTATTTGCTCCGGCGAACTGGGCAGGCAAAAGGCGCGGTTTTGCTGTTTGGGGTGCAAGGTAGCGCGCTTTGCTGTTTTAGACAAAGGCGAAATGCACCAAAAGATACAGGCGTTGGCGGGCGTGTTTGCTTGCAATGTGTTGGTTTGACTTGTGTCATTCCTGTCTGTCGGTAATAAATGTGCCGGTAACAAAACTAGCCCGCCTTGCGCGTGGCCATCAACCTCAGGTAAAGGCAACCAATACAGGTTTGGCCATTGCTCGGGGCTTTGCCACTTTTCCACGATCACTTGTGCGCCAATGCTGTTCAGCCATTGGTGAATCGGGCAGCCAGGGTGTGCTTGTTTAACGCGAGGCAGTTGATGTATCAGCCAGCGGGTTAAACGTTCGGCTGCATTCTCGCACTGGCTTAGTGCTGGGTAGAGGGTAAACGCGCCATGCCCAACTAGTAAAGCGACCACCTGTTGTATCCATTCTCTATTCCAATCGTTGCCACTTGCCCATAACACGTCACTTATCACCTTGTTGGTTTTTCATGCCGTCTATTTTCAGTCGTCGGATGCAGACTCAGTGGTGAAATAGATGAAAGAAATGGCCATCAAACTAACCAGTCAAAACGGTTTTTTTGATGACCTGTGCGTGGCTAATTGTTTGATATACATAGTCCAATACAGTGCTGTTTGGCGGCATTTGGCTAGTGCAAAAAAATCGAGACGCCAAACGATCGTTTGCATTCTGGGTTTAAAAAATCAAACGGTTTGTACTTTGGAGTCGAGGTTGGTTTAGGGCGAAAAAAGTGCCAAACCTTGCTTTGAGCCAGTATTGGCAAAGCCTACCAGCGTTGGATTTCAATCGAGAAGCCAAACAGTAAATGGGTTAATTTCCCTGTTTGGCGTTTCGATCCAAAAGCCAAACGGATAGTGGTTTTGGCGTAAGGGGGTAAAGGCATGGGGAAGTGTTTAACGAAGTGCTGCTTGCTAATTTGACTTGGTATTTGATGAAGAGGCGTTTTCCAACTTCAGTGAAGGTTGCTTGTTACTGTTGCCATCAATGTAATCAAGGGCATACCCCATTGCCTTGTAGCTTTTCTCGCGTTTTTTAAACATGCGTTGCAGCATAGGGAGGGCGCAGTCTACATAGTCGTGAATGGTGACTTGTGTTTTGCCTTCCGATTCACGATGAATACGACCAGCATATTGGGCCAATGTACCTTTCCATGCGATGGGCATGGCCAAAAACAACGTATCAAGTCTTGGCAGGTCAAATCCTTCGCCTACATATTTTCCTGTTGCGACGACGACTTGAGCCGATTGCAGATGATTGCCAGCGTTCTTGCGTTCGGCAGCTTTCATGGCGCCTTTTAGTACGACAGTGCTTATACCCATCTCTGTAAGTCGTGAGTGTATGTACTCTGCGTGCTCTCTACGCTCTGTAAGGACTAACGGGTGTCCGCCATTTTGAACACACTCGTAGGCGTCTGAGACGATTTTTGACGTGCGCTGTTCGTTATCGACGAGCCAGCGGTAGGCATCGCTTATTTTTGGGCGCTCATCTGTTTTTATTAGCTCAGCTGGCGGTATATCGTAGAGCTGATGAATCATCACGATTTGAGTAAATTGCTCATCAGGGCTTTGTTTCACTTTGTAGCGAATGGGCCCTGCCGCCATAAAAATGATCTTTTGATGACCATCTTGTCGCTCAGGTGTTGCTGTTAGGCCCAACACATATTTTGATCTTACTTCGTTGAGTACCATTTCAAACCTTGGTGCAGATAGGTGGTGGCATTCGTCAACAAGAATGTGGCCATAGTCTTGGATGAGAGGCGTGATGGAGTTGTCTTTTTTATTGACCAAGCTTTGGTAGGTGGCTATGTCGATAATGCCACTCGGCTTTCTTTTACCTCCGCCTATACTGCCAATGGTTACTTCGGGTAGGAACGTGCGTAAGCGCTCTTGCCATTGTTCGAGTAGTTGTCGGCTATGAACCAGTATTAGGGTATTTACCTTGCGTTTTACGATCATACCAATGGCTGTAACCGTTTTTCCAAATGCGGTGGGCGCATGCAAAATACCAAAGTCGTGTTTAGATATTGCGGCCACTGCGTCACGCTGGTTCTTTCGCAAAGTGAACTCGGGGCTAAGTTTCAATAATGGTTTGCCGGTTTCACGCTTATCGACAAATAGTGGAGAAAGATTATGTTCTTGTAGCAAAGCAATCGCGTCATCGAGACAGCCTCGCGGTAGTGCGAGATAACCATTTTCGATACGAGCACAGGAAATAAACCTTGGAATATCATGGGTTGAAAAGCGCAACGCTTGTGTTTTAAAAAACACAGGATTAGAAAAACTCGCTAATCGCTTTAGTCCTGCCAGTAGTGGCCCAGGTAACTCGTTCATCAAAAAGTAGATGTGGTTGGCCAAGGTAATGGTCACGTTTTTCGGCAAAGACTCTAATTTTATTGGTGCGGCTTTGGCCGTGATTTCCCAAGGAGGGCGGTTGTCTGTTAGCCCTTGTTCGGACAGCAATAGGGTATTGGGTGAAATGGTTGTTATGAGTTGATCAATACTCGACTGAGTGAGCGTTTTAAGCCCAGCAAGGTACTGCCATTGATCATCGATGGCATTCAGATCACTGTCAACAAAGCAACTACGGCCTGAAAGGCGAGCCTCCTTTTGAAGTGGTAGCGCAATGAGATTGCCAAACCCGCCTTCAGGAAGTACATCTTGGTTAGGAAAGAGCCTGTCATAGGAGTCAAACGATAGATTTGGAAATATTTCCATGGCTTTATCAAGCAAAGCGAAACCCAGTGCCCGAGCTTGGTTCGCCGGGATATTGGTTTCAAAAAAGATCCATAAGTGCGCCCCGTTGCCAGAACGCGAGATTTCTATCGCGTGGGGAATATCAAACGCTTGGCACGCTTTAGACATTGCTTTGACTTCTTCTTGCCAACAGCCTTTGTCAAAATCGGCTGCCAACAAATAGCACGTATTATCTTTCAGTAAGGGATACAGTCCCACCACTTGATGACCGGCAAGGTGCCTGTAAATAATGCGCTCGTTTAGTTCGCTAAACTTTCGGTGTGAACAGTCTTGGCATTTAATGCGGGGTTTGTTGCAAACCCCGTTTACCCATTCATTATCACAGGCTACGGAGTAGCCACTTCGGCCCTGTTGGTTTTGCCAACGATTGGCAAAGATATCCTCTCGTCCACGAAATCGTTGTCTGAACAGGGCGACCTTTTGTGCTGGCGTGAATGTCTGTACTGAACGCTCGTTTTGAGCGCTACGCAAAGTCTCTCTTAATGCGAGAAGCTGCTGCTTTTCATTTTCAAGCTCAGCTAGCCTGTTATCAATAGCAGAAATGTTTGGGTAGCGAGCATCATTCATAACAAACTAATTTTGATTCGAAGCACTATGAAGCGCGAACTTGCGGCGGCTTGATCAGCGACTCTGCTGGAATACCTAGCCCTTCATGAAGTTTCCAAATCATTTTTAGCGTGAGTGATCGCTTATGGTTTAGGATTTCATAAACACGATTGCTTTTACCTATCATGGGTTCAAGATCTTTAACCGTTAAGCCTTTGCGCTCCATCTCAAACTTTATTGCCTCAACAGGGTCTGGCAAATCCATTGGAAAATGCTTTGCTTCGTAGGCCTCGACTAACGTAACCAAAATGTCCAGCTTTTCGCCTTCAATGGTATCTGGCTCCGCCATCATTAGGTTTTCGATGTCGTTTAATGCCGCGCGGTAGTCGGCATCTGTTTTAATAGGTCTGATGTCCATTATATTTACCTCTTGTTACTACCTTTTGGCTTCAAATCGTTTGCACATCAATTTTATCGTATTGTGCATGGCTGCCGATAAACCGTATGTAAACCACCTTGTAGGCATAATTGATCCAAACGACTAATCGGTATTTATTACCGGCAATGTTAAACACGACACGCCCATCTTTGAGGATGCTGGCATTTCTAAAGTCCTGTTTCACATCCGCCGGTGATCCCCAATCAGCGTTTAATGCATGCCTATACCACGCTAACGTTGGCTCTTTCGCGTCAATGTATTCTGGGCTGTCTTCCCAAAATGTTTTTAAGGTTGATAGTGCGATAATTCTCATAAACAGATGTTAGTCCCATATTGGGACTTTTGCAAGTTTGGCATTTTTGATGCGGTTAGGAGTTCTTATAGCATCCCCGATTGCCCCATTCCTTGGGGCGGTTCAAACTCCTCTTATTCACCTTCTAAAGCTTGTGGTATCAAGTGTTGCCCCATTGTCCCAAATGCCCACAGTAAGTGAGCAAATGGGGGCTTGCTAATTTCGCCTGATTGGCTTTTTTGGCATACGGCTGCGTTTGCCATCGAAGAACGCCAATACTCTGAACCAATAGAGGGATTCTTCATAACCTAGGCTATACGTTGGGCGTGCAGGCGGTATGAGTCCTAGTTTACGTCCTAGGCTGACAATCACGTAGAACGTGAGTTTTAGCGTCAGCCACGGGGCGAGAACCACCAATGTCGTCAGGCAATATCGGGTAAGTGTGTAGCCTGCGCCATGAGATTGCTCGAGTAAAACAATGCCAATACACCAGCCAAGGCCTGCCAGCATGGCTATTGGAAAGGTAATGGGGGCGAGTCGCATCATCAGTTGCATGTTAACGCCCTCTCGTGTTGTGCTGTGAAGCGGGCTCAAAGTTCACCAGCGGTTCAACCACATCAGCCACGGTTTGATGGGCAATACGGCGCTCTTCAAAGTAATCGTGGCGGTCGTAGATGCCCTCAACGCCTTTTAGCTTATGGTTAAGACAGCGTTCGGCCACGTTGCCTGCAATGCCTAAAGAGGCGGCAAGGCTGCGAAAGGTGCGGCGCAAATCGTGTACGGTGAAGTGTTCAAGTTTGCCCATTTTATTGGGTGGCTGCTTTTTGCGCCCAGGCTCGCGACCAAAGAGTTTAGAAATGGCACGGTTTAGCGTATCTGGCCCCATATGTGGACGATGGCTTGCTCGTCTGGCAGGGAAAACATAAGGCGAGCCACAAGCGCGGATTTGCAGCTCGTTAAACCAGACAATGGCTTGGCGTGGTAAGGGAATGCTTATCGGCACGCCAGTTTTACTTCGTTCCTTGGGTAGGTCCCACACGCCCGTGGTTAAATCCATTTCACGCCACATGGCTTCGCATAGTTCGCTTTTGCGCACGCCCAACACCAAAAACAGGCAGCAAGCGAGGTAGTTATCGCGGCCAAAGCTATTGATATGGGTATGGAACACACTGAAGGCGTAGTGAATTTCCTCTTTGCTGAGCATCCTGTCTTTACTGGACTCCACGCCACCGGCATCGTCCACGGTAAATGCAGCGGCTGGGTTGTTCAGGGTTAAGTCGAGCTTTATCGCATGTCGAAACAGCTGCTTCATGTACATCAAGGTATCGTTGGCGATGGTAGGGCGGTTACTTTCTCGAATGCGCTCTAATACTTCGCGCACATGTGTTGGCCGCACTGCTTGGATAGGGAGTTGACCAATCACGGGGGCAATCTCTTTGGTAAAAACACGTTTGGGTATATTTGGATGTTTTAACCGGCGACTTAAGTCTTTGGCATACCAGTCTTGAAACAGCTGACTGACATTTTGGATCTCTGGGATGGTTTCAATAGCACGGATTGCTAATGGGTCTTCACCTTGCTGAAGTTGTAGCTGCATTTTAGATGATTCAAGTCGAGCCTCTGCTAAGGTCATGCTTGGATATTGACCGAGCGTGGCTTCTCGTCGTCCGTTTAGGCTGGTATACCTTAGCATCCAATACGGCATGCCAGATTTTCTTACGCAAAAATATAGGCCATTCCCATCACTGTATTTTTTGTTTGCTGTTGCGGTGCGAGCATAAGACTGCACCTGAGTTGCGGTTAGTTTTGCCATCGTTTGTTACTCTATATTCCTAAGAAATCGTTAAAATTTGCTCACCATTGCCCACCACTGTTTGTTTATCGATTGATTCGATAGTTGAGTGATTGAACAATCTGCAAGCAGCACGATAAGTGGAGATGGCATAAGGCGGTGGTGAGATAGATGCAAAAATCTGCTCACCAGATATCTTGACTTTTTGCTTATTGAGTCAAAAAAACAGGACTTGCCCACCATTTTGCCCACCACTTAAACAGCAACTGGTAACGGACATCTGCAAACCGATATGGACGGGGAAAATAAAAAAGCCCTGTATTTACAAGCAAATAACAGGGCTTCTAAGACATTCTTGGACGGGTAAAAAAACTATTCGATGTTTTGAATTTGCTCACGCATCTGTTCGATTAATACTTTCAGATCAACTGAGTATCGTGTGGTATCAGTATCAATCGATTTAGAGCCTAATGTATTGGCTTCACGGTTTAATTCCTGCATCAGAAAATCGAGTCGGCGACCGATAGGCTCATTCCGTTTCAATGTATGTTTCACTTCATTCACATGATTCTGTAAACGATCGATTTCTTCTGCCACATCGGCTTTTTGCGCCAATAGCACCATTTCCTGCTCAAGCCGCTCGGGTTCCAGACTCACCTCAAGCTCAGCAATCCGGTCTGATAATTTTTGTCGATGGCTGGCAAGAATGTCTGGCAGACGAATTTTAGTTTGTTCTGCAATATCGTTGATTTGCTCACAGCGTTGAATAATCATCTGTTCCAGCGCTGCACCTTCTCGCTCGCGGGTTGCCACTAAATCATCCAGCGCGTGTTTTAAAGAATTCAATACGGTTGCTTGTAAAGCATCCTGATCCAGACTTTCAGTCTGAATGACGCCAGGCCATTGCATCACCCGTAAGATATCAATCGGCGCCGCATTATCAGTAAAAGAAGCCAGCTGTTGATAGTTTTCCATAACAGTTTTAGCCAGGTCGACATTCATTTGTAATGCATTCTGCGCTTGCTCAGGCACACGATAGCGTAATGCGACTTCCACCTTACCCCGACTCAGCGTGTCGCTGATCAGTTTGCGCATCGCCATTTCAAACGGACGAAAACTTTCTTCTAAACGAAAAGACACTTCCAGATAACGATGATTTACTGAGCGAATTTCCCAGCTCAAGCTGCCAAGCTCAGTTTGCTCCTCATGGCGGGCAAAGGCGGTCATACTTCGTGTCACAATCATGTCCTATTTCTGAATTAATCTGACATCTTACAGAAAACCATTGATAAAAAGCATCTGCGGCAGTGATTTAGGGCAGGTATAATAGGTTAAATTTGACTGAGGAAAAGCGAATATGCGTCCAAGTGGTCGTCAAGCCAATGAATTAAGACACGTCAATATCACCCGTAACTACACCAAACATGCCGAAGGCTCAGTACTGGTAGAGTTCGGTGACACCAAAGTACTTTGTACTGCAACCGTTGAAGAACGTATTCCACAATTCTTACGCGGTACAGGTGAAGGTTGGGTGACCGCTGAATATGGCATGCTTCCACGCTCTACCGGTAGCCGCATGCAACGTGAAGCGGCCAGAGGAAAACAAGGCGGCCGTACAATGGAAATTCAACGCCTTATTGGACGCTCATTACGCGCAGCCATTGATCTGAAATCATTAGGTGAGCGCAGTATTACCATTGACTGCGATGTGATTCAGGCCGATGGTGGTACTCGTACAGCCTCTATCACGGGTGCTTATGTTGCATTACACGATGCCATCAGCCATTTACTCAACACCAGAAAGCTGAAATCCAGTCCCCTACATGGTCAAGTTGCTTCAATTTCCGTCGGTATCTATAACGGCACACCGGTTTTGGATTTGGACTATGATGAAGACTCATCTGCAGAAACTGATATGAATGTGGTCATGAACGATGCAGGCGCTTATATCGAATTACAAGGCACCGCTGAAGGACATGCCTTCCGAGCTGAAGAATTACAATCCATGTTGGATCTGGCTAGTCATGGCATCAGTCAGCTTATGGAAAAACAACGGGAAGTACTGGCAGTATCATGAAAAAAATCGTCTTAGCGACCGGCAATCAAGGCAAGCTTCGTGAGTTTGCAGAAATACTCGCCCCTCTCAAAATCGACATCGTCTCGCAAGCCGATCTTGGTGTCATTGAGGCTGAGGAAACCGGTTTAAGCTTTGTCGAAAATGCCATCATCAAGGCTCGCAATGCCTGTAAACAGACTGGCCTTGCAGCCATTGCTGATGACTCTGGTATTGAAGTAGATGCCCTGCGCGGTGCGCCGGGCATTTATTCTTCTCGCTATGCCGGTAAGTCTGCCACAGATAAAGACAATATTGCTGCTCTGTTAGACGCACTGAAAGATGTACCGGCTTCTGAGCGCAGCGCCCGTTTTCAATGCGTTATTGTCTTCATGCGTCATGCTGACGATCCGACACCCCTGATATTTCACGGTAGTTGGCAAGGTCAAATAATGACAGAAGCCGTTGGCGAAGCAGGTTTTGGTTATGATCCGATCTTTTTTGTTCCTGAAACGGGCTGCAGTGCAGCAGAACTTAGCTCAGAACAAAAACATGCGATCAGCCACCGTGGCCAAGCAATGCATCGTTTTGTGGAAGAATTCCCATACAATCGCCATCAGTTTTGATCACATTTTTAGCTACTATTTAATGTGATGCTTCGATACCGGACTCCATTCATCACGCTATTTTTAGCTTTATCAGCTTGTTCATCCCCTTACGCTGAGCATCCTATAAAACCGATCCGTAGTAGTCAGAGCCTGAATGATATATGGGACAATGATTATCGTTTTTTTATTGGTCATCCCACTCCCGATCGTTTTTCAGTCTGTCACAGCATGAGCTGCTATAAAATCAGTGAAGCGAGCATTAATAAGCAGGATTGGCAGAACATTCTCACACTGTTTGCCAACAACGACAGTGCTGAAGATGAACGTCATGCAGTTCAACAAGCCATTGCCAGTTTAGAATTTCTGGTCGGAATACAGATTAGCAGCCAGCATGATTTAGCTCGTAACCAGATAGCGTCTAATCGTTATGGTCAGATGGACTGTGTTGATGAGGCCACCAATACCAGTGTCTATCTGCGTATGCTTGAAAATGCCGGTGTTTTAACATGGCATACTACCGCTTCACGTATGTCACGAGGTATTTTTCAGGGTCAGGCGCCACACAACACGGCAACGATGATTGATACGCAAACGCAGATCCGTTATGCCGTAGACTCGTGGTTTTATGAAAATGGAAAAGCCCCCGTCATTATCAATCTGGATAAATGGATGTCAGGCTGGGAACCGGAACAACAATAATGTTCAACTTTACAAGCTTACCGCCTCTTAGCCTTTATATTCATGTGCCCTGGTGTGTGCGTAAATGCCCCTACTGTGACTTTAACTCTCATGATAATCATCAATCACTGCCAGAACAGGCCTATATTGATGCATTGATACGTGACCTGGAACAAGAATTACCCCTGATTTGGGGACGCTCGATCAATACGGTCTTTATCGGTGGTGGCACACCCAGTTTATTTTCAGCAGAAGCATATGATCGGCTTTTCTCTTCAGTCCGTGCCTTACTGCCCTTGCAACATGATGCTGAAATTACTTTAGAAGCCAATCCAGGTACTGTAGAAGCGGGTCGTTTCAGCGAATATCGTGATGTCGGTATCAATAGGCTGAGTATTGGTATCCAGAGTTTTGATCAGGATGCACTACAGGCACTGGGCCGTATCCATGACAGCAAGCAAGCAATCAAAGCCGTGGAATATGCTCATCAGGCAGGGTTTGATAGTTTTAATCTGGATCTGATGTTTGGCTTGCCCGGACAGGATGAGAAAAAAGCCAGGCATGATGTTGAAACTGCCATTGCCCTGGCTCCACCACATATCTCCTATTATCAATTAACGATAGAACCTAATACGCTGTTTTATGCTCAACCGCCGAGTCTTCCGGATGACGATCCAATTTATGACTGGCAGCTTGCCAATCAGGCAAGTCTGGCTGAAGCGGGTTATATGCAGTATGAAACCTCGGCCTACGCTCAAAAAGGCCATCAATGCCGCCATAATATTAACTACTGGCGCTATGGTGACTATATCGGCATTGGTGCCGGTGCTCATGGCAAAATCAGCAGTGCTTCTCCACAACAGATTCAACGGCGTGTTAAACAAAAACAGCCACAGAAATATATCGATACGGCAGGCACAGAAGCGGGATTGCTTGAGCAAACTTTCGTCAGCAAGGATGAGGTTGGATTTGAATTTATGTTGAATGCGATGCGTTTGCTTGATGGCGTTCCCACACCGCTTTTCCAGCAACATACTGGCGTGCCAATTTCTACAATAAAACAGGCTATGCAAAAAGCTGAACAGTTAGAATTATTGCAACATACTATCGAGAGAATTCGGCCGACAGAAAAGGGGCAACGTTATCTCAACAGTCTCATTGAGCTATTTATATAGGCATAGTATGCTTTTTGCACAAAGACATAAGGAAACGTTTATGGCAAACCGTTCTCTGCTAATTATTGGCACCGCATTATTGTTTTTTACCAACCTCTGTCAGGCAGAAGTGATTTCCATTACGGATCCCAGTTATGAGGTAGCTAATGATCCCTCAGGCATTGTCCGGCCCACCCGAGGAATGACAATGGTTCAGGTAAAAGAACAGTTTGGGGAACCAGATACCATTCGTCCAGCCGTCGGACAGCCGCCAATTACGCGTTGGGAGTATGCAAAGTTTGAGGTGGTGTTTGAATACGACAAAGTAATTCATTCTGTTGTCGTCAAATAAATATCGAGACCACTAAATTAGATAGTCGCGTTAATCGTCCTGACTTGGTGCAGAATCAATATTCAAAAACCGTTTTAATGCCCATTTCGGCAGCGTTCCCATCCTTGCATGATGCAAAGAATCAGACTCAATAACAATCAACACCAATACACTGACCAGCGTTGGCAAAATTCCCAGACCACCGATCATGGCATAGACAGCTTCTTTCATCATGCCAAGATGCATATGACCGAGCACACCCAGGGTCGACACGCTGACAAGCAGTAGAAGAATCATCATAAAAAAACGACTCCAACGACGTGCTACTTGCCAATGTGCCCAGACAAACTCACCCTCTTCACGTTTGACCCGACTCGATCGCCAGTAGGTATATCCCAGTGCCAAAAAAGAAATTAATGGCACCAGGAATAAATACTTCATATACGTTGGACCAAACGTAGATATCGCGGTAAACACCAGAATATGATTGCCAATCAGGTTGCTTAGAAAAATATCATGAGGCAACTTGGCACGAGCAATCTCTGTTTCGGTTGGTTCCGCGAAATGCGTCATATCGATTACGCCATATTGTTCAAAATGGCTTCACGCACGGCATCAAGCTCAGCATTTACGGTAACAACAGCAGATGTACTTTGTTTGATCGCTGTGTCAGGATCTTTTAAGCCGTGACCCGTTAAAGTACAAACAATAGTGCTGCCTTCAGGGATTTTGCCTGATTTAATATCACGCATAGCTCCCGCCAAAGATGTTGCTGAAGCAGGCTCACAGAACACACCTTCTTTTTCAGCTAATAACTTCTGCGCAGCCAGAATTTCTTCATCAGAGCACTCATCAAACCAACCGCCCGACTCTTCTTTCACCTGCCAGGCTTTATCCCAGCTTTGCGGGTGACCGATACGAATTGCTGTGGCGACTGTTTCAGGATCATCTACCATATGACCACGCATGAAAGGCGCACTGCCAGCCGCCTGATAACCAATCATCTTAGGACGATTGCCGACAATGGCACCACCCGCATATTTACATTTACCACCACAATAAGCACATGAATCGGTGACATGATCACCTGAATTACATGAATACTCACAGTAGCCAATCCAGTGAGCCGTAATATTACCGGCATTCCCTACAGGCAAACAGTGATAGTCAGGCGCTCGGCCCAGTTCTTCGACAATTTCAAAGGCCGCTGTTTTCTGTCCTTGTAAACGATATGGGTTTATCGAGTTCACAATAGTCACCGGCGCATGTTCAGCGACTTCTTTGACTAACTGCATGCCCTGATCAAAGTTGCCTTTGATTTGAATAACGGTTGCACCGTGCATCATTGCCTGGGCCAGTTTGCCTTGTGCGATTTTGCCGTCTGGGATAAGTACAAATGCAGCGATGCCTGCACGTGCAGCATAAGCCGCAGCCGCAGCCGATGTATTACCTGTTGAGGCACAGATAATCGCTTTACTTCCCTCTTCTACCGCTTTGGTCACAGCCATGGTCATACCACGATCTTTAAATGACCCCGTTGGGTTCAGACCTTCGTACTTCACATAAATATCGACATCCTTACCCAGCTCTTTGGTAATGTGGTTGAGCTTAATAAGCGGGGTATTGCCTTCACCAAGACTGATCAGGCGGGTATCGTCATTGACTGGTAAACGGTCGCGATAGCGCTCAATGAGTCCAGTGTAACGTGGTCGAAATGACATAATAATTTCCTCTAAATGAATTCTTTATACAGGCTTAACCACCGAGAGATTCCATGCGAATACGCATAATAGAATCCGGCACCGTATCCAATGCCTCAATTTGTGCAATGGCCTGGTCCATATTTTTCTCTACCACAGCTTGGGTCAACATGATAATCGGTACCATGCCTTCATGTTCTTCAGGCTGCTTTTGCAAGATAGCTTCAATATTGATGCCCTCATTGCTCAAAATACGGGTTATATCGGCTAACACACCCGGCTTGTCTAAGGTATGAATACGTAAATAATACGATGTCACCACTTCTGACATAGGCAGAATCGGCGTGTCTTTTAATGCATCAGGCTGGAAGGCCAAATGGGGTACGCGATTTTCAGGATCAGTGGTCAAAGCACGAACGATATCCACGATATCTGCGACAACGGCTGAAGCCGTGGCTTCTGAACCTGCACCTGCACCGTAATAGAGTGTTGGGCCAACTGCATCACCTTTCACCACAACCGCGTTCATCACACCATTTACATTGGCTAATAAACGTCGCTGCGGAATCAAGGTCGGGTGGACTCTTAGTTCCACACCAGCTGTGGTTTTCTTCGCAATACCCAGGTGTTTAATGCGGTAACCCAATTCATTGGCGTTCAGCACATCTTCTTGCGCTATACGGCTGATACCTTCGGTGTAGCATTTATCAAACTGCAACGGTATACCAAATGCAATGGAAGCCATAATGGTGAGTTTATGCGCCGCATCAATACCTTCAATATCAAACGTAGGATCCGCTTCGGCATAACCCAGCGCCTGTGCTTCCGCTAAAACGTCAGCAAAATCACGACCTTTTTCCCGCATTTCAGTCAGGATAAAGTTACCTGTACCGTTGATAATGCCTGCCAGCCATTCAATGCGGTTACCAGCCAGACCTTCACGCATGGCTTTGATAATCGGAATACCACCAGCAACTGCCGCTTCGAAGGAGATTGTGACGCCTTTTTCCTGAGCAAGCTCAAATAGCTCATTACCATGTATGGCAATAAGCGCTTTGTTGGCTGTCACGACATGCTTGCCATTTTCGATGGCTTTAATCACCAACTCTTTAGCAACACCTGTACCGCCAATCAATTCAACAACAATCTGAATCTCAGGATCGTTGATGATGTCAAAAGCATCATCCGTTAAATTGATAGCAGAAGTGTCACAGCCTTTAGGTTTATCAAGGTCACGATCAGCAGCGCGATATATTTCAATATCACGGCCTGCACGACGACTGATTTCTCTCGAGTTCCGGGTTAATACGTTGACAGTACCACTACCAACCGTTCCTAAACCCAGAATTCCGATTTTTACTGATTGCACTCTGCCCCCTACGGTTTTCTCATCATGTCACGGATCCCACGGATCGCCTGACGTGTACGATGTTCATTTTCAATCAATCCAAAGCGTACATAATCATCCCCGTACTCACCAAAACCAATACCTGGTGATACAGCGACTTTCGCTTCTTTCAATAATTTTTTACTAAATTCTAATGAGCCAAGCTCACGATATTTCTCAGGAATCTTCGCCCAGACAAACATGGTGGCTTTGGGTTTTTCTACCTGCCAGCCAATGGCATTCAGTCCATCACATAAAACATCACGACGACTTCTGTAAGTTTCCACAATTTCATCAACACAGTCCTGTGGCCCTTCCAGAGCGGTAATGGCTGCTACCTGAATCGGCGTAAACATACCGTAGTCCAGATAAGACTTCATTCGTGCCAGTGCAGCGACTAATGTCGGATTACCAGACATAAAGCCCACACGCCAGCCAGGCATATTGTACGTTTTTGACAGGGTATAAAACTCAACAGCGACTTCTTTCGCGCCCGGCACTTGTAAAATGGACGGCGCTTTATAGCCATCAAATACAATTTCACCATAAGCCAGATCATGAATCACCCAGATTTTATGCTCGCGGGCAAAGTCGACTACCCGTTGGAAAAAGTCCAAATCAACACATTGTGTTGTCGGGTTGCCAGGGAAATTCAGCACCAGCATTTTGGGTTTAGGCCATGAATCCTTAACCGATTTTTCCAGCTCAGCAAAAAAGTCGACATCAGGCGTCAATGGCACATGGCGGATATCTGCGCCCGCGATAACAAAGCCATAAGGATGAATCGGATAAGCGGGGTTAGGCACTAATACCGCATCACCAGGACCGACAGTAGCTAGTGCTAGATGCGCTAAACCTTCTTTAGAGCCGATAGTAACAATGCATTCAGTTTCCGGATCAAGTTCGACATCAAACTTACGTTTGTACCAGCCCGCGCAAGCTTTACGTAACCTGGGAATACCACGAGAAACCGAATAACGGTGGGTATCTGGCCGCTGCGCCGCCTCGACCAGTTTTTCTACAATATGTGCGGGTGCAGGGCGATCGGGGTTACCCATACCAAAATCAATGATATCCTCACCACGCGCACGTGCTTTTGCTTTCAAATCATTTACAATGTTGAAAACGTAGGGCGGAAGGCGTTTAATTCTTGGAAATTCGTCGTTCAACTGAATACCTGCGATAAGCTAAAAACTGTCGGCAAACTAAGCAAAATAACTGAAATTAATAAACACTTCAAATTCATTTATCAGAAGCGATTACTATGAGCCAGCAAGACCTATTTTATAACAAAATCCTGAAAGATCTTGAGGACGGTAAACTTCTTCTACCGACATTGCCAGAAGTGGCCTTGAAGGTGAGAGAAGTTGTCGATGATCCAGATGCCACTGCAGTGCAATTGGCAGATATTATTGTAACCGATCCTGCCCTGTCAGCGCGCTTATTAAAAGTTGCCAATAGTCCGCTATACCGTGGCCGAGTCCCGATTGAAAGTATCCACATGGCCGTGCCAAGACTGGGACTTACAATGGTGCGTAATATCGTTACCAGTCTGATGATGGAACAAATGTTTAAAGCGACCAATAAACGTTTAGAAAAACGTTTAAAAACACTCTGGGAGCATAGCACTAAGGTTTCTGCGCAGAGTCAGGTGCTGGCCAGCAAACTTCCCAAAATGAATACAGATGAAGCGATGTTAGCGGGCTTAATTCACTCCATAGGCACACTCCCTATTCTAATGCAGGCCCAAGACGAACCCGGTTTATTAGAAAATCCGCAGCGTTTAGACCAGATTATCGATAATCTTTATCCGCGTATTGGCGCAGCAATCCTCCGCAAATGGGAATTTCCACAAAGTTTGGTTGAGGTCGCCGCTGAACATAAAAATCTCAATCGTAATAGTGGTCCTTCCGGTCCTGATTTAGTCGATGTGGTGCAAGTTGCCTACCTTCAAAGCTTATTTGATACTGAAAAAGCACTAGACCCGCTCACATTAAATAAAGTGATTTCTTTCGAGAAAGTGGGTGCAGATACAGGTCTGACTGTATATGAAATTGACGAAAATAGTGAAGAATATCTGGAAGCATTAGCTTTATTTAACATCAAACCTTAAAACTAAATTTATGCATAAGGGGCAGTCATACTGCCCTTTTTGTTTATTTGGAAGCAAAGAGACAGAACTGTGTGATATGCATATTCTCCACTTAGAGATTAATCGGTTAAACCGCTATTTATGGCGCTTCATAATTCTGTCCTTACTCAATCTGCTCGCTGCTTGTCAGACGAGTCCTCCCGACTATAGTTATAGCCCTCCACCACAAGCCATTGCTACGCCTGATCAGCAACAAACGCTTAGTCTGCTTTATCGTCAATATCAACAATGGGCAAGCACCCCTTACCGTTTAGGTGGTAATAGTCACTCTGGTATAGATTGCTCTGCTTTTGTACAGCAGACGTATCAAACACTATTTGGCATCCCTATGCCCAGAACAACGTCGCAACAAATCCTGCAGGGGCATCCGATAAAACGAAGCGAACTCAAATCTGGGGACTTGGTTTTTTTCCGTAAGGGCAGTCATGTCGGAATTTATCTAGAAGACGATAAATTTTTGCATGTGTCCACCAAAGTCGGCGTTACTATTTCCAGTATGCACAACAGCTACTGGTCACGTTATTTTTGGCAAGCAGTGCGTGTCAAACCAGTTATCACTATTTCACCATAGACGCATTGCTATATTGAGAAACTCGCGGCAATATGTGCGAGATTCATTATTCAGTGATGAATAAAACTCTAGGAGAACGTCTCATGTTTCAACGCGCTTATATGTTACTGATCTGTTTTAGTCTGACCATTATCAGTTTCCCCGTTCTTGCTGAAACACCTAACCTCCACCCCGGCATTTGGGCTCATACCACAACCACAACCATCGAAGG
The DNA here is from genome assembly GCF_030159795.1 of Methylophaga thalassica. NCBI lineage: Bacteria > Pseudomonadati > Pseudomonadota > Gammaproteobacteria > Thiotrichales > Piscirickettsiaceae > Methylophaga > Methylophaga thalassica. Next base: position 502,059 of record NZ_BSND01000005.1, read on the forward strand.
CCCGATGTCACTGCAACCACAAACCAGCACCAATCAGGAATGTCTGACCCAGGCTCAGATTGATAAAGGTGTGAATATGTTGGAAATACCTCAGCAGTGTATTGTTCAAAAAGTAAAGGTATTACGGGATAGTGCTGACTTTGCTGTTGACTGTGATATTCAAGGTATAAAAAATCACTTTATCGGCCACACTAATTTCCACGGTGATCATATGGATGGTCAAATGAGCAGTGAAATGAATAGTCCGATGGGGGTGATGGTGATGAAGATGAATTTTACCGCAAAACGGATTGGTGCATGTCCGGCGGCTGAATAAAAACTTTTGGGGTTCGTGCCTCTTACAACCTCCCCCTGCAATAAAACAGAAACAAAAAAGGCGAGTCAAAACTCGCCTTTTTTATTAACTAATATATAACTATTCAGGACGCATATGCGGGAATAACAAGACGTCCCTTATAGAAGGTGAGTCTGTCAGTAACATCACCAGTCGATCAATACCGATACCCTCACCCGCGGTAGGTGGCATACCGTATTCAAGAGCACGAATGTAATCGGCATCATAATGCATCGCTTCATCGTCACCGGCGTCTTTTTCTTCCACCTGTGCTTTGAAACGTTCCGCCTGATCTTCGGCATCATTAAGCTCTGAGAAGCCATTAGCAATTTCACGACCACCGACAAAAAATTCAAAACGGTCGGTCACAAACGGATCATTATCATTACGACGCGCTAATGGTGAGACTTCGGTTGGATAAGCCGTGATGAAAGTCGGATCCATTAAACGGTGTTCAACGGTTTTTTCAAAAATCTCAATCTGGACTTTACCCAAACCATAACTGTCTTTCAGCGCGATATCTAATGATTTAGCGATTGCACGTGCAGACTCAATATCATCCAGTTGTTCAGCTTTTAATTCAGGATTGAAATGCAGAATCGACTCTTTCACGGTCATTCGGGTAAAGGGTTTGGCAAAATCAATGTCTAAACCTTGATAGTGCACTTGCGTTGTACCCAACACATCTTGCGTGATGGTACGCAGCATATCCTCAGTCAAATCCATTAATTCATGGTAGTCAGCATAGGCTTGGTAAAACTCCACCATGGTGAATTCTGGATTATGACGAGTCGATAAACCTTCGTTACGGAAGTTACGATTGATTTCAAATACGCGTTCGAAACCACCGACTACCAGACGCTTCAGATAAAGCTCTGGGGCAATACGCAAGTATAAGCCCATATCCAGCGCATTGTGATGTGTCGTAAATGGACGGGCTGTGGCACCACCTGGAATTGCCTGCATCATCGGTGTTTCCACTTCCAGATAATCCTTGCTCATCAGGTAACGACGAACACCATCAACAATTTTGGTACGAATACGGAACACATCACGACTGGCTTCGTTCATGATTAAATCAACATAGCGTTGACGATAGCGTGTTTCCTGATCCGATAATCCGTGGAATTTTTCTGGTAATGGTCTGAGCGATTTTGTTAAAAGCTGAATACTATCAACATGCACCGACAACTCGCCTTTCTGGGTACGAAATAGTGTGCCTTCAGCACCGATAATATCGCCTAAATCCCAACTTTTAAATTGCGCATAGACACCTTCCGGTAATTCATCGCGTGCGACATACAACTGAATATTGCCAGACATATCACGAATGGTGGCAAAACTTGCTTTACCCATGACACGCTTGGTCATCATACGGCCGGCAATCTTCACGCGTAATGGATTTGCCTTTAATTTTTCAGCATCCCACTCTGCGTATTCTGCCTGTAATTCAGCGTTCATTACATTACGACGGAAGTCGTTAGGAAAAGCATTGCCCTGCTCTCTTAAGTCGGCCAGTTTTTCACGGCGTTGGGCAATTAATCGGTTTTCGTCCAATTCTGTTTCATTTGTCATTCGGGTTTCCAGCTTATAATCCTGATTTGAGTGAGGCTTCAATAAATTGGTCCAGGTCACCATCTAAGACCGCTTGAGTATTGCCGGTTTCGACGCCTGTTCGCAGGTCCTTGATGCGGGACTGATCGAGCACATAAGAACGTATCTGACTGCCCCAGCCAATATCTGACTTCGACTCTTCAGCAGCCTGTTTCACTTCGTTTTGTTTCATCAACTCCAGTTCGTACAGTTTCGCACGTAACTGGTTCATTGCACGGTCTCTATTCTGATGCTGCGAGCGTTCGGTCTGACATTGCACCACCGTATTGGTAGGTACATGCGTAATACGAACAGCAGAATCCGTCGTATTAACATGCTGACCGCCGGCACCACTGGAACGATAAGTATCGGTTCTCAGATCTGCCGGGTTGATATCAATTTCAATGGTGTCATCCACTTCCGGATAAACGAATACCGATGCAAATGAGGTATGGCGACGCGCACCAGAATCAAACGGTGACTTACGAACCAGGCGGTGTACACCGGTTTCGGTCCGCAGCATACCAAAGGCATATTCGCCTTCAAACCGGACTGTGGCACTTTTAATACCCGCCACCTCACCAGCAGAGACTTCGATCAATTCGACTTTATAGTCTTGTGACTCACCCCAACGCAGATACATACGCAAAATCATGTTTGCCCAGTCTTGTGCCTCAGTTCCACCAGAACCTGACTGAATGTCCAGATAGGCATTGTTCTTATCCAGCTTACCGGAGAACATGCGTTGAAATTCCAGCTTTTCCAGACCTTTTTCTAATTCATTCAGATCAGCCTGGATCGCATCAAACGTGGCCTGATCATTATCTTCAACGGCTAATTCGAGTAATTCTTTTGCATCATCCAGCATGTCACGATGGCCGGATAAGGTGGTGACAATTTTTTCTAAACTCGCACGTTCCTGCCCTAGTTTCTGGGCAGTTTCCGGATTTTCCCACACACTGGGCGACTCCAGTTCGCGCGTGACTTCAATTAATCGTTCAGCTTTCTCATCATAGTCAAAGATACCCCCTAAGATCGTCACTGCGATCCCGTAGGTCTTTGATTCGCTGCATCGTTGCGCCTAGTTCCAAAGGTAACCTCTAGTAAATTTGATTGAACTACCGGCGAATCCGGCAAGCCACATATTGTAGCTGATTTGTCATAAAAATGGCGTACCCAGCGTTTATTGTTTGGGTAGAAAACGTTGTGGATCGACAGGTTTACCATTACGACGAATTTCAAAATGCAGTTGGTATCGCTGAGTACCGGTCCGTCCTAATGTGGCAATCTTTTGCCCAGACTTCACAACCTCGCCCTCTTTCACTAACAAACGTTCGTTATGCGCATAGGCACTCAAGTAAACATCGTTATGTTTTATAATCAATAAGTTGCCATATCTCGGCAAACCATTACCACTGTAAACCACTTTTCCTGAAGCGGCGGCGACTACCGGTTGCCCGGCTTTGCCAGAAATATCAATACCCTTACCACCTGAACTGCTATTGGAATATGTCGCAATCACCAGTCCATCCGTCGGCCAGCGCCATTGCAAGTTCTGGCTACCCGTATAGCTGGAGTTTGTTGAGGCAGTTGCTGGCTGGGAAGTTGGCTTCGCTTGTGTTTTAGGTTTTGGTGCAGGCGTCGTCGGCTTGGTCACTACTTTTTGTTTGCTGGAACTGGACGGCGCCCTAGTACTTGACGTAGAACCTCTGAATTTTAACTTTTGTCCGACGTATATGGTGTAAGGAGACCGAATGCCATTAATACGCGCCAATTCCTTGTAATCCATTCCATAACGCCAACTTATGGAATACAGAGTATCGCCTTTTTTGACCGTATAAGAATAAGGCGTTTTGGCTATTTTCCGCTGATTGCTTTCATAACCATAGGAACCAACTGGCGCCAACGCCCGGCTTCCACCACCACAGGATGTTAAGGTAAAAACCAGTAGTAACGGCCAGATCCATTGCATAAATTTATATGAAGATAAAATAACCTATCACCAGTGCTAACACCGTAAACCAGCCAATACGATCAATCCATAAATGAAGTTTTGACTCTAACTCAGCACCGCCCCAACGCATTAAAGCCGCCACCAGAAAGAAACGCATTCCCCGCCCAACCAAAGAACCAAATATAAATGGTAATAGAGCCATGCTGGCTACGCCGGCCGCGATAGTAAAGATTTTAAAGGGAATCGGTGTAAATCCAGCAAGAAAAATGGCCCAGATTCCCCACTCATGGAACCACTCGGCAGCATGGGTGTAAGCATCCATATAACCTAGAGACACCAGCCAGGGTTCAACCATATTAAAAGCAAACAAGCCAATGAGATACCCCAACAACCCACCTAAAACTGATGTCACTGTGGTTAAAGCAGCCAAAAACCAGGCACGTTCTGGTCTGGCTAAGGTCATCGGTGCCAGCATTACATCCGGTGGCACAAGAAAACAGGAAGACTCGGTAAAACTGACTAAAGCTAACCAGTAGGTTGCGTACTTATGTCGGGCCCATATCATCACTTGTGCATACAAACCTGAAAATAAGCGCATTAAATCTGACCACTCAATAGAGGAACAAAACTGACAGGATCTAACTCCGTTTCTTCGTACCTGTCACCCTGACGATCAATCACACGTAGAGACTGACCCTGACTTGTACCAACCGGTATCACCAGACGTCCGCCCGGCGCTAACTGTTTTAATAATTCTAATGGGATGTGTTCAGGCGCACAGGTCACAATAATACCGTCATACGGTGCATACCATTCCCAACCCCAGTTACCATCACTGTGTTTGAGTTTTATATTATTGAGTTTAAGTTGATAAAAACGTTCACGAGCCTGATTTTGCAGCGGCGAAATTCGTTCAACACTGTAGACCCGTTCAACCAGTTTAGATAACACCGCCGTCTGATAACCGGAACCCGTACCTACTTCCAGAATTTTCTGGCGTGGCCCATCTTCGAGCAGGATTTCAGTCATTTTTGCCACAATATATGGCTGTGAAATAGTCTGACCATGACCAATCGGCAAAGCCGTATCTTCATAAGCACGGCTGGCTAAAGCTTCATCGACAAATAAATGTCTTGGCATCTCACGAATGACAGAAAGCACTTCATTATTCTTGATTCCACGCTCCTGTAATCGAGTTACCAATCGATCGCGTGTGCGCTGTGAGGTCATGCCGATGCCTCGGTAGTCGGTTTTCATTTCAGATATCTTTCAACCAGTTGGCAACGCCATCAATAGCATCGTAGCGTGTTAAATCAATTTGCAAAGGAGTCACCGAAACAGCACCGCGCCGGATAGCATCAAAATCAGTTCCTGGACCCGCATCTTCCTCTTCACCAGCAGGCCCAATCCAGTACATCATACGACCACGTGGATCCACTTCTTTAATGACCGGCTCGGCTTTGTGACGATGGCCAAGTCTTGTACTTTCAATACCGGTAATTTCGTCAATAGGTAAATCCGGCACATTCACATTCAGAATCGTATCAGCGGGTAATGCAGATAACTTAAGCTGGGCAACAAGTTTCTTGGCTACCCAGGCTGCTGTCTCGTAGTGGGTGCCATTATGCGATGTGAGTGATATAGCGATTGCTGGCAAGCCAAGAAAACGTCCTTCCATGGCCGCCGCTACCGTACCAGAGTAAAGCACATCATCACCCAGATTGGCGCCAGCATTAATACCCGACACCACCATATCCGGTTCATCCTCCAGTAAGCCTGTAATCGCCAGATGCACACAGTCTGTCGGCGTGCCTTCAACGCGATAGACGCCATCTTCTTGTTGTTCAAGTCTTAGCGGATTTTCCAGTGTCAGTGAATTGCTGGCACCACTTCTGTTTCTATCAGGGGCGACAACGGTGATCTCCCCCAGTTCTGCCATCGCTTTTGCCAGAGTGCGAATGCCTTTCGACATATACCCGTCATCATTGCTTATCAGGATTTTCATTAGATTGTTTGGTCTTTAAGCTCTTGTTATTTAAGCGCTCATATCTTAACAAGATTGAGCAGCGATCGTTATAAAATCACGCAAAAACAGCCATGTGGCTGAAGAAAGAATACTTTGGCTGTTCTTCAACGCTATCAGCGTCATATGACATCGTTGTCACGGTAATGAAATTTATTCAGCGACTTCCATACCACTGACTTTCTGTAAGCCGCGTGGAAGCTTATGTCCTCTTTTACCACGACTGCCTTCATAATGGGCTAAATCAGCGGCTTTTAACGTTAAATGACGTCGGCCAGCATGTAAGGTGAGCCCCTGTTCATTAGGTACTATAACGACGGCTTGCATCCATTCTTGACCCGAAGTGAATTTCGCCTGAGGAATATTGATCAAACGAACCCCTTTGCCCTTATTCATTTCTGGAATGTCATCAGCAGGAAACACCAGTAAACGACCATCGCCGGAGGCTACGGCAATCTGTGTTTCTTTACTGTCAATAAATAACGGTGGCAGCAAAGCAGCGCCTTTTGGAATATTAAAAATGGCCTTACCTGCTTTATTTTTAGCCAATAAATTATCAAGCGTAGTAATGAATCCGTAACCTGCCGTATTGGTCAGTAAGACTGACTGTTCAGGTTCAACTACCATCACAGCCACAAACCTGGCCTCGGCAGGTGATTGTAAACGCCCACTCAGCGGTTCACCCTGACCTCGTGCAGAAGGGAGTGTGTGCGCGCCCAGCGAGTAACTACGGCCAGTATCATCCAGAAACACAATCTGTTGATTACTTCTGGCTTTTACTGAAGCAAAATAACGATCACCAGTACGGAAATTTAACGAAGCAGGATCAACATCATGACCTTTAGCTGCGCGTACCCAACCACTTTCAGATAACACGATGGTCAACGGTTCTGTCGGTAATAACTCGGTGGCATTTAATGCTTTTGCGGCCTTTCTTTCAATGATGTTTGAACGTCTGTCATCACCAAATTTTTCTGCATCAGCCGTCAATTCTTTTCGAATCAGTGTTTTTAGGCGTGTGTCTGAACCTAATAATAATTCAAGCTGTTTGCGCTCTTTACTCAACTCATCCATTTCGCCACGGATTTTCATCTCTTCCAGTTTGGCTAAATGGCGTAAACGCAGTTCTAAAATGGCTTCGGCTTGTCTGTCAGTAATACCGAATCGTTCCATCATCACTGCTTTGGGTTCATCTTCAGTACGGATAATCGCAATGACTTCGTCGATATTCAGATAGGCAACGAGTAAGCCTTCCAGAACGTGCATCCGATCCAGCACTTTATCCAGACGATATTGCAAACGACGACGAACCGTTTCCACACGATAGGCCAACCATTCCTGCAGCATGTCCAACAGATTTTTCACCTGCGGACGACCATCCATGCCAATCATATTCATATTGACACGATGGCTGCGTTCTAAATCAGTCGTCGCAAATAAATGCGACATCAGACTGTCGATATCAACCCGGTTGGAGCGAGGCATAATGACCAGACGAACTGGGTTTTCATGATCCGACTCATCACGCAAATCGGCAACCATCGGTAATTTTTTTGCCTGCATCTGAGCCGCGATTTGCTCCAGTACTTTTGCCCCGGACACCTGATAGGGCAACTCATAAATGATGATTTCACCTTCTTCTTTTTTATAACATGCCCGTTGTTTTATCGAGCCATGCCCGGTGGCATACATTTTATGAATTTCATCGCGACTGGAGACGATTTCAGCCCCGGTTGGGAAATCCGGCCCTTGAATATCTTCAAGCAAATCTTCCAGAGTACTTTTGGGTGTTTTTAACAGGCGTAGACAAGCATTAACCACTTCACGCAGATTATGAGGAGGCACATCAGTGGCCATCCCCACAGCAATCCCTGTCGTACCGTTTAGTAATAGGTTAGGCAACCGGGCTGGCAACAAGGACGGCTCATCCATGGTACCGTCAAAATTCGGCACCCAATCCGCTGTGCCCTGCCCCAACTCACTTAATAAAACCTGCGAATAAGCTGCCAGACGCGCTTCGGTATAACGCATTGCAGCAAAAGATTTAGGGTCATCGATTGAACCCCAGTTTCCTTGTCCATCGACTAAGGGATAACGATAAGAGAACGGCTGCGCCATTAATACCATGGCTTCATAACAGGCAGAATCACCATGCGGATGGTATTTACCTAAGACGTCACCGACGGTTCTGGCTGATTTTTTATGCTTGGATAAGGCACTCAGACCCAGTTCAGACATTGCATAAATAATCCGCCGCTGAACAGGTTTCAGACCATCACCAATATGCGGTAATGCACGGTCCAGAATGACATACATCGAATAATCCAGATACGCTTTTTCAGTGAAATCGCGTAGCGGCATATTCTCCAAATCATCGACGAAAGTAGTCATGGGTTATATCTCTTTATCATTTATAAAGCGGCCAGATCCGCTAAATCACCATGTTGCTCAAGCCAGGACTTACGATCAGCAGCACGTTTTTTAGCCAGAAGCTTATCCAGCGTCATCATCGTATCGTCTTCAGCATTAATGGTCAGTCTAATCAAACGTCGGGTATCAGGTGCCATCGTTGTTTCACGCAGTTGCATAGGATTCATTTCCCCCAGACCTTTAAAGCGCTGAGTACTGACTTTACCTTTGATTTTGTCTTTTTCAATTCGGTCGAGAATAATCTTACGTTCTTCATCATCCAGTGCGTAGAACACTTGTTTACCCACATCGATACGATACAACGGTGGCATAGCAACGCAGATGTGGCCTGCTTCGACCAGGGGGCGAAAATGTCTGACAAATAACGCACATAATAAGGTGGCGATGTGGGCACCATCTGAATCCGCATCGGCTAAAATACAAACTTTACCGTAACGTAAGCCCGACAAATCATCAGAACCGGGATCCACACCAATAGCCACGGCAATATCATGGACTTCCTGAGAAGCCAGCACTTGTCCGGGTTCCACTTCCCATGTATTCAGAATTTTGCCACGTAATGGCATGATGGCCTGAAACTCTCTATTTCGGCCTTGCTTGGCACTACCGCCAGCCGAATCCCCTTCCACTAAAAATAATTCCGTACGCGAAGGATCCTGAGAAGCGCAATCCGCTAACTTACCGGGCAGCGCCGGACCAGACTGTACGCGTTTGCGTACCACTTTTTTCGCCTGTTTTAATCTGGACTGCGCATTATTAATCGCCAGATCGGCAATTTTTTCACCATCTTCTACGTGGTGATTCAGCCATAAACTAAAGGCATCTTTCACCACACCAGACACAAAGCCAGCGCATTGACGAGAAGATAAACGTTCCTTGGTCTGACCTGAGAATTGGGGATCCTCTAACTTGACCGATAACACATAACAACAACGCTCCCAGACATCTTCCGGGGCTAGCTTCACGCCTCTGGGCAATAAGTTACGAAACTCACAAAATTCCCGGAGTGCTTCCAGTACGCCACTTCGTAAGCCATTAACATGGGTTCCACCCTGAGCTGTAGGAATGAGGTTGACATAACTTTCTGCTAACTCATCGCCAGACTCCAACTGCCACATAAGTACCCAGTCCACTTCCTGTGACTCTTCACTCATATGTCCAACAAAAGGCGTTGCAGGAACACAGGGCGAATCGGTCATCGCCGTAGAAAGGTATGAATTTAAACCATCTTCATAGCACCAGCGATCTTCCACCTTCTCTTTACCCGATAAATCGGTAAAGGTCACAACAAGGCCGGGACATAAAACAGCTTTTGCTCGCAACACATGTCTTAGTCTGGGAACAGAAAATTTAGGAGAATCAAAAAACGGTTCTTCGGGCCAGAATCTCACTGTCGTTCCGGTATTACGTTTTCCAACGGTACCGATTTCATTCAAGGCTTCAACCAAAGCACCACTTTCAAACGCAATTTGATATTCCGTGGCGTTTCGACGAATTTTGACTTCCAGACGCGAGGACAATGCATTAACAACGGAAACACCGACACCATGCAAACCACCGGAAAAACGGTAGTTTTTATTGGAGAATTTCCCCCCCGCATGTAAGCGCGTGAGAATAACTTCAACACCTGGAACACCTTCTTCCGGATGAATATCAACCGGCATACCTCGGCCATCATCACTGACTTCCAGTGAATTGTCCTTATGTAAGGTAACCTGAATTTGTTTCGCATGGCCTGCTACCGCTTCGTCAACACTATTATCAATGACCTCTTGAGCAAGATGGTTGGGACGTGCTGTATCGGTGTACATGCCTGGTCGTTTACGGACAGGCTCTAGCCCCGTCAAAACCTCAATGGCAGATGCATTGTATGTATTCGTCATTATTGAGATATCTACCTAAAATTGTTCCCACCGAAGGTTAGCAGGATAAAAGCCTAACAGACAACACAGAAGCAACATATCTGTGAAAAAAAACCGGTTTAATCCGAATTCGTGTAAATATTCCCTCGCTTTTAAAGTGACAAGTTTGTAAAGTTTTGTAAATAACCCGCTAAGAATACTGTCTTTTGTGGCATCTGGCGTATTATTCGCCCCTTAATTTGGCAGAGCGTGCAACCTGATTTAACTAAAATTGACTAAGATCATGTTTTCTTAACTTGTGTTGTGGTGGAATAGTGGCAAAGAAATTATTCACTGATAGAAAATTGATCATTGAGCTTAGCATCATGTTGGTTTGCAAGCTGTTGTTACTTTTTCTTATATGGCATTTGTTTTTTAGTAGCGCCCCCGACGACATTACCCATGACGCCGTCGCTGACGTGATTATTAATCACTCTTCAGATGGAGATTCACCTTGATTTCTGAACACTTAGTCGACTTATCCCGTTTGCAGTTCGCTATCACGGCACTGTATCACTTTTTATTTGTGCCGCTCACGCTGGGGCTATCATGGATTCTGGTGATTATGGAATCGGTGTATGTCATGACAGGTAAGGAAATATACCGTGACATGACAAAGTTCTGGGGTAAGTTATTCGGGATTAACTTTGCCCTTGGGGTGACCACCGGCCTGACTATGGAATTCCAGTTTGGCACCAACTGGGCATATTATTCGCATTACGTTGGCGACATTTTCGGCGCCCCACTTGCCATAGAAGGTTTGATGGCATTTATGCTTGAATCGACCTTTGTTGGTATGTTTTTCCTTGGCTGGGACAGACTCAGTAAACGACAACATCTCACCACCACTTTTCTGGTCGCACTAGGTTCAAATCTCTCAGCATTGTGGATTCTGGTGGCAAACGCCTGGATGCAAAATCCGGTCGGAGCGCACTTCAACTATGAAACAATGCGTATGGAGCTCACCAGCTTTGCCGAAGTATTTTTCAACCCTGTCGCACAGGTGAAATTTATTCACACCGTTGCAGCCGGTTATGTCACTGGCGCTATGTTTGTATTAAGTATCAGCGCTTATTACCTACTAAGAAACCGTGATGTCGGTTTTGCTCGCCGCAGCTTCGCTGTAGCTGCAGGTTTCGGCGTAGCGGCAATATGCTCAGTCATTTTGCTGGGTGATGAAAGCGGTTATGAAGTAGGTGATGTACAAAAAACCAAATTAGCGGCAATTGAAGCCGAGTGGGAAACAGCAGAACCACCAGCCGCCTTTACCTTGTTCGGCTGGCCTAATGACGAAACAATGGAAACAGACTACGCCGTTAAAATCCCTTATTTGCTGGGCATAATTGCTACACGATCAGTGACTGAGCCCGTAGCTGGGATTAAAGACCTGAGAGCAGAGCATGAAGACCGTGTTCGTAATGGTATGAAAGCCTACGCGCTGTTAAAACAATTACGTGACGGCCCTGTAACAGAGGAAACCAAAGCCGAATTTGATAAAGTCAAAGATGACTTGGGTTATGGTTTGTTATTGAAAAAATATACCAATAACGTTACCGATGCGACGGATGAACAAATAAAAGCAGCAGCGCATGATACCGTTCCACCTGTTGCACCGATGTTCTGGGCATTCAGGATCATGGTCGCATCTGGCTTTGCCATGCTGATTATCTTTTTCTTGTCTTTCTATCATTGTGCCAAGCGACAAGAATACAAAAAGAAATGGTTACTGCGTCTGGCGATGCTCGGTCTACCGCTACCCTGGATAGCGGCAGAAACAGGCTGGTTTGTTGCTGAATTTGGTCGTCAACCCTGGACCATCAGTGGCATTTTGCCAACACATATTTCGACATCAACCTTATCTGCCAGTGATGTTCAAAACAGTTTAATTGCCTTAGTGGTGTTCTATACCCTGCTGTTAATTGTTGAACTCTATCTGATGATTCGGTTCGTCAGGCAAGGGCCGAGCAGCTTGCATACCGGCCGTTACCACTATGAAGCATCAGCAGAGAGAGGCTAATCATGATTCTTGATTATGAAACACTAAAATTAATCTGGTGGCTGCTGATGGGCGTTCTTCTCATCGGATTCGCTCTCACCGATGGTTTTGATATGGGCGTCGGTATTTTATTACCGTTTATCGGTCATACAGACGAAGAACGCCGTATTATGATCAACACAGTAGGCCCTCACTGGGAAGGCAACCAAGTCTGGTTGGTTACTGCCGGTGGTGCTTTATTCGCTGCATGGCCCCTTGTTTATGCCATGGCATTTTCAGGCTTTTATTTAGCGATGATGTTAACGCTATTTGCACTTTTCTTACGACCTGTTGGCTTTGATTATCGCAGCAAACTGGATAACTCACGCTGGCGTTCAAGCTGGGATTGGGGTTTATTTGTGGGAAGTGTTGTCCCCCCGATTATCTTCGGTGTCGCCTTTGGTAATTTATTGTTGGGCGTCCCCTTTTACTTCGACGATATGATGCGTCCAAATTACACGGGTGGATTTTTACAACTGCTTAATCCCTTTGCCTTGTTATCCGGCGTGGTCAGCTTGTTAATGATCGTTATGCATGGCTCTGTTTGGTTACAAATTCGTACACTGGATAGTCTGGAGTGGCGGGCAACTCAGGTGGCTAAAGCCAGTTCGGTTGCTTTATTGATCGCATTTGCTCTTGCAGGTTTGTGGGTTTCTTTTGGTATGGATGGCTATGTTGTGAGCGCTATGCCAGCCGCAAACTCAAGTTTCACTCCGGATATGAAAGAAGTCACCACCCAAGTGGGAGGTTGGTTGCTGAACTATCAGCAATATCCATGGATGATTTTAGCCCCAGCATTTGCTTTTCTGGGGATGATTGGTGTGTATCTATTCTCTCACTTGTCCCGTCCTGGTATGGCTTTTATAAGTAGTGCCGTAACACTGACAGGCATCATTCTGACAGCTGGTTTTTCTATGTTCCCATTTGTCATGCCATCAAGTGATGCTGTGAATCATAGTCTGACCATGTGGGATGCCACCTCCAGTCTGTTGACATTAAAAATCATGTTCTGGGTGGCCATCGTCATGGTGCCAATTATAATTTGTTACAGTTTCTGGACCTATCGTCGTATGTGGCGAAGAATCGACGTGAACTTTATTCGCGGTAACCAACATTCAACCTATTAGGAATCTATTATGTGGTATTTTGCTTGGATACTTGGCGTTTTATTAGCCGTCGCATTCGGTATCATTAATGTGATGTGGTTAGAAAACTGCCCGATGGATACATTGGATGACTAATTCGTGGATAGATAAGTCTGGTGTACGTTTAATTAGTTTATTAACTGCACTGGGCTTATCTGCTGCCATATTAATTTTCCCTAACCGGCTTTTGATGGAAAATGGTAAATCGGATCATGATTTATTAATGGTGTTATTAGTTGGTGTCTGTATCGGTTTTATTCATGGTGTCGGTTTCGCTCCTAAAAAGACGCTGTTGCATATTTTACTCAGCCCATACACCTGCTGGCCGATTATGTTCTATGGCGTATTCCATATGGCTCTGAACTAATGCCTATGCGAGGTTTTATCCCTTTCATTGTTGCTTTCGGTTTAGCCTTACCCGCTTTTGCTAAAAACCAAGAGCAAATCGCGTTTGAACGTGATGCTCAGGCAGCTATTAAGGATTTGTCTACCCATCTCAAAGAAGCGTTGATGTCCGCCTTGCAGGATGGTGGTCCTATAGAGGCTATCTCAGTCTGTAAGTTGGTGGCACCTACTCTTGCTGACGAAGTCTCAAAAAAATACAGTCTTGATATTCATCGAACCAGTTTACGCGTTCGAAATCCTGATAATGAGGCAGACAGTTGGGAAACTGGTGTATTACAAAGTTTTGAAACACGTCTAAAGACGGGTGAGGCTATTCAATCACTCAGCTTCGTAGAAAGAGTAGATTCAGAGCTGGAATATGAGTGGCGTTATATGAAAGCCATTGCAACTGATAAACTCTGCTTATCGTGTCATGGCAGTCAGATTGCATTACCCGTTCAGAAGTTGATAGATAAAAATTATCCCCGTGACATGGCCATCGGCTACAAAATGGGTGATATCCGTGGGGCGTTTTCTGTGAAACGCCGCTACTCAAAACTTAAAGCAGACTGATCAGTTCTGTTCGCCCCTGCTGTCTAAAGCCCAACTTATTTTCTTTTGCCAACCAGCCAATAGCACGCTGACACAGCTTAGGCTCAAGCATCGTATCCTTACATATACGCGTGACTGACGCTTCGCCACGGGTATTTAAATATGTCCAGATAAGGCCTGCAGCTTCACCAATTTCATCATTCATCATGGGGCTAAACTCCATTTAACTCATGAAAGAGTGTTGATTAAACTGTTTTGAGACCAGCAATAGCATCCGCCATGTTTTCCAGAGCCTGCTGGACAACTTCAAGACGTGTTCCGATATTTAATCGCATAAACCCTGAGCCATTATCGCCAAACACATAACCCGGATTCATGCCCACCCTGGCCTCTTCAATAAAAAAGCGTCTGAGCGATTCGTTATCCATACCCAGTGCACGACAATCAAGCCACAATAAGTATGTACCTTCAGACTCGATTAACTGGATCTGAGGACAACGCTTTTGAAGAAAATCTTCTACCCATTTTTTATTTTTGTAAATATAAACATTCAGCTGTTTTAACCAGTCTTCACCATAGCGATAAGCCGCTTCAAATGCGGTGATACTAAAAGGGTTAGCGGGACTGATGTGCCATTGTTCAAATACGGCTTTAATAGCTTTGCGCTGTTGCATATTACTGACAATCAACGCTGAAAGCCCCATGCCGGCAATATTAAATGTCTTGCTGGGCGCCAACGTCGTAATCACATTATTACTGTGTGTTAAGGTTGCCAGGCTAATATGTTGTTGCTCGGGGAAGATAAGATCAGCATGAATCTCATCAGAAATAATCGTCATCTGATAACGTTCGGCCAGTTCCAGCAACTGCTGTAATTCTTCGCGAGTCCAGACTCGCCCCACAGGATTATGCGGTGAGCAGAAAAGTAATGTTTTTGCTCCTTGTTGGGCACAGTCCTCTAGATGTTCAAAATCGATAAAATAACGATTATTGTCTAACTTTAACGGGTTTAATACTAATTCTCGCCCCGTTTTTTCTACCGACGAGAAAAAAGGGAAATAAACCGGTGGCTGAACAATGACCTTATCACCGGGCTCCGTTATCGCTTCAATGACGGCATTGATTGAAGGTACAACGCCTGGACACATAATGATATCGCTTTGCTTTATCTGCCAGTCGTAGCGCTTTGCACTCCACTCAATCAATGCTTCATACATGGAATCAGGATGAAGCGTGTAACCATAGATGGGATGTTTAGCACGCTCTACCAGAGCCTTAGTCACAGCTTCAGGGGCAGCGAAGTCCATATCCGCCACCCACATTGGGATAACATCACTACGGCCAAAATAGGCCGTTCTGGCATCAAATTTCAGGCTTTGACTAAAACTTCGATCTATTTTCTGGTCAAAATCAACCGTCATTATTTACGTTTCCAGACCGTCACCTCAGATAAGGTATGCTGAAATTTACGGCTGGTTTCACGAATAACAAACGGAATATCTTCCGGCACGCGAATAAGTTCAAAATGAGGTTCCAGAATCGCTTTCAGACCATCCAATGTGGTAAAGCTTTCACCATCTTTTTTGAACCCACCCAACCAATGTTCTTTTTCAGTGTGTTCATCCAGCCAGGTATAAGGTGAGGCCAACATCAGAATGCCATCCTGATTGAGTCGCTCGTGAACAGTAGCTAAAAACTGTGCAGGCTTATAAAGGCGATCAATCAAGTTAGCAGCCAGGATCAGATCATAACCTTCAAACATCGGCTTAAGATTACAGGCATCACCTTGTAAAAACTCAACTTTAGAGGCCGTATCTTCCAAACCCAGCTGTTCCAAACGGCGTTCTTTATAGTGAACCAGCTCACCTTCATCGGTAATGGTATAGCGCACCACACCCTGTTCAGCCATTTGCGTGCCGAGATTGATTAAGCGTGCTGAGAAATCAATACCAGTAACCTTGTCAAAATGTCTTGCTAGCTCAAAGCTGGCCCTGCCGACAGAACAGCCTAAATCCAGGGCTTTTTTCATTGGCCGGCCTGCCATCATCTCCACAGCCAATTCCGCTAATTTTTTAGGGAAATTAGCGACATTGAAATATTCATCACCGTAATGAAATTCAGCATACTGTGAAAGCATGATGTCAGTTTCGTAATTAGAACTGTATTCTTCCAGTTCAGCCTCTGACACGACATAACGAAAACCAGCGTGTTGGAAAAAGTGTTTACGAAACGCGTACCTTGATGCTTTACGACTCTCATTGCCTGACGAAATCCACGAACCACCTTTGATCAGATTATGACGGCCATCAAAGGTTGGCGTTGTAAAATCATCATAAATAGGATGAACTTTAAACTCATCAAAAGGATAAATTGGCGTTTCAGTCCATTGCCAGACATTGCCAATCACATCATATAAGTCACCATGTTTAAAGAAGTTAACAGGACAAGAGGATGCCGCATAATCCAGATGAATATTGGCGGGTGCCAAATCGCTGGTTAATTCATCCAGTCCGGCCACCTCATAGAGTCGGTACCATTCATCTTCTGTTGGCAAACGTACAGATTGGCCGGTCTGTTTCGCTTTCCAGTTACAAAACGCTTTTGCTTCATGGTAGTTAACATCCACTGGCCAGTCCCACGGCATATCAATGACTTCCGCCATCAAACGGCACTGCCAGCCTTTTTTTGTTTGATGCCAGAATGTGGGGTGTTGTGCTTTGGTAAACTGACGCCACTGTAAACCATCCTCAGACCAGAACTCATCTGTGTGGTACCCACCGTCTTCAACGAATTCGAGAAACTCCTGGTTACTGACCAAAAACTTGGCTGCTTGGAAGGCCTCAACATCCGCTTCATGCTCACCATATTCATTATCCCAACCATAGATGGGATCTGAGTACGACTTACCTAAACTAACGCTACCTGCGGGAATATCCACCAGACTATTTCTCGGTGCCTCATTCGTCTCTCTGAACGGTTGCCAGGCTGGATGCGGTTTGACCCACTCCAGACGCTGTTGACGAATCAGTACGGAAGAGGTTTCCAGATGAATCTGTTCATGCTCAATCCCCATCATGATCGACCACCACGGATTTTCCCAATCAATAGGTAACTTGAGGGGAGCTTGACGAATGACTTTATTCACCATCGCCTGGACTTTTTTGCGGTAGGCTTTCACCTCTTCCAATGCTGGCCAGTCATAATGATCTTCATTGAGGTCATCCCAACTCATCTCATCTACACCGACAGCAAACATAGACTCAAATTTGGGATCAATGCGTTTATCGATAAGTCCGGCCAACAACATCTTATTTACAAAAAAGGTGGCGGTATGACCAAAATAAAAAATCAGTGGGTGACGTAGAGGAATAGACTTCTGAAAATACGCCTGATCATCAATTAACGTATCAAACAGCGATTCATAACGCTCAAAAGTGAAATTGAAGTAATCTGCAATTTCCTGTCGTTTATCTGCAGCATTACCACCATCTAATAAAGGCGTTCTCAAATAAGAACTCTCCATCGAGGCATATTTTTTCAAGGCATTCTCAGCAGTCATATTGCTACTCCATCTCTGTATTTTTATTGTGTGTTATGACTAATGAACTGTGAATTTGTTGCGAAAATAAGTCACACACATCAGATTTGTTTGGCGATCCATGCTGTTTTTGCTGACAACTCCAGGGAACATGTCCATTTATAAGCCAAATTTATGCTATCAGCACAGGCATAGACACCATGCCCACTTACGACTGTTACTTTATAGTCCTGAAGGATCTGCGCAACTGCAGCAGGTGCCAGTTCGACATACTGCGCATAGTTGATATGAATAATTGGCACTTCTGGAAAATAATACTGACCTTCGAAATCGATGGGTGTGAAGCTTTTTTCCTTCATCGTCATAGCGACCGTGTAAGGACCATGGCTATGAAAAAGCGCTCTAGCTTGTTCATTTTTTTGATACACCGCCACATGCAAAGGGGCATCAAGCGACGCGCCCTCACCACAATGACCATCAATGTGGCAAAGCACCAAATCATCAGTGGTTAAAGTATCAGCACAACAGCCTGTTGGCGTGACCCAGACATCATCATGCCAACGAAAAGACGCATTACCGCTATGAGAGTCATTACAACCATACTGACGCAGCCATTTATAGTGCTGAACTAAAGCCTGTTTCTGTTGCTGTAAATCAGGCATCCGGCTCATCATTTTTCTCTAACAGGCTATTAATATGTTGTAGCCATTGAGCCGCTTGTTTTTTCTGAGCCTCAAAGGAAGCCGCTTTCAGAAATTGTGCTTTGGCTTGTTCAAAGTTGTCCTGATGATAGTAAGCCGTGCCTAACATCGCGTAGGTTTGGCCTAATTTTTTACCTTTCAGTAATTTTAATGCTGAAGATAAAGTATCAATGGCATTTCCCCATTGTTCCATACTGATATAGATTTGCCCCAGTTTTAACTGGGTATCACCACTACTATCCATAGGTAACATGACTTTTAAAGTATCTACGGCACGCTGGTTTTCTCTGGCAGCTAACCAACTGTCTGCCAACTTATTCAGGTTTTCAAAGTTACTGGGAATAACGTTTTGTTTCATTCCCTGCTCAAGTAACTGACCAGCTTTGTATGGTACTCGCAGATAACGATACATATCAGCCAGATTTACCAGCGTTTTAGGTTCGGTCAGATCCAGCCTTTTAGCTAACATACGCACGGCAAGAGAAGTAAATTCTTTATTCTCCTGCATATATAAAGCCGCCAGCTGATCCCAATACATTTTTTTGTCAGGGTAGCTGGTAATCAGTAATTCCAGCACCGATATAGCTGATTTGTAGTGTTTCAGCGATAGGTAAGAAGACAGCAATAATCGGTACCAGTCTTCTTGAGGTGCTTTATCATTTTTAATAGCAATTTGTATTCTGTCGGCCGCTTTAGAAAAATTATTTACACGATAATAAGCACTGGCCAAAAGCACATAAACCGTATTATCTGGTTTTTTCTCCGCGGCTAACCAGCTCTCCATCAGTGGAATGCCCTTTTTATACTGCTCATCAGCAATAAGTAATTGCGCCAGGTTATAACGCAGGGTATGTGTGACATCTTCTGGTAATGCGTTTAAATCCAGCGCCTGCTGGAATGTCTCTGTCGCTTTTTTATACTGCTCTAATGATGAATATAAAAAGCCTAGAGTTTGTAGAACAACAGCCTGCTCATAACTGCCCTTTTCAACGGTACTCAGTAAACTATCAAGCTGCTGTTTGGCCTGTTGATAGTTTTGTTTTTCCATCAACTCCTGTGCCTGATTCAAGGCTTTATATGTTTTTTCACTGAGTAAAAATTGTTTCTCATCATCAGCCGCGGATGCACTTCCCAGTACCAACAGAGATAGTGTAAGAAAAAGGATCGTTAATAATGGCTTTTTCATCGTGACAATTTAAACTCGATTTCCTGAGTGGCCTGACGCTCAACCGCCTGTCCATCCACTAATTTAGGTTTGAACTTCCACTTCAAAATAGCTTTCAGCGCCGCATCATTAAATACACTGGCGGGCTCAGCTTTTATCACTTTTGGATCGCGTACCCTGCCATCTTTAGTGATAATAAATGTCACCGTCACCACGCCTTCAATACCACGCCGTGATGCAACACGCGGATATTTAGGTGGAATACGTACCAATGGCACCACTTCATTATCCAGCATCGGCGCGTCACTAGGTGCTGGAGCAGGTGCTGCTTTAGGCGCCGCAGAGAAATCCCCCAAATACGGTCCCCCCGTGATATTCATCGGTACATCGATCGCTGGAATATCCATTTCTGGTGTCGGTGCATCCGGCTTATTTGCCTGGGTAGGAGCAGGTTCAGGTGGCGGTGGCGGCTCATCCGGTGGTGGCGGTTTTTTGGGCAGCTCACGCTTTTTGGTTTCCGGTTGCGCTTCTTCCTTTTTCAAACGCACAAAGTCCAGAATCTGAACTTCTTCAATATCGCGTTTATCCACACTCTTACTATTGGTCATATGTTCCATTAAATAGAACAAACCAAAGTTAACCAGTAGTGCGAGAACAATACCAACAACTAATCTCATCAAATCCGCCGTTAGTCGCGTTCAGCAGCAATAGACACATTGGCCACGCCCGCCAGTCGGGCTTGGTCCATAACTTCAATTAACAGGCCGGTTTTCGCTTCTTCGTCGGCCAAAATAATGACTGAACCTTCCGGGTTTTCAGCATGCATACGTTCTACATTGGCTCTGACAGCACGACGATCAATCTGGCGTTTATCCATCCAGATTTCGCCATTGGGACGAATAGAAATCAGAATATTGGCCCGTTCTTTTTTCACCGCTGTTTTTGCCGAAGGACGGTTCACATCCACGCCGGTTTCTTTTACAAACGAACTGGTGACAATGAAAAAGATTAATAAGATAAACACCATATCAATCAGTGGTGTCATATTGATTTCAGCGATACCACCACTTTGGCGTCGGGAATGTCGGTTTCTCATTTTTATCCTTTACTCTCTACGCAAGGCATCAGCCACTTTATCGACTTCACGTTCTGCACGTTGGGTTAACTGAGTGCTGAAATACAAACCTGATAATGCGGTTAACAGACCGCCCATCGTGGTAATCAACGCAACAGAAATACCACCCGCCATACCGCGGGCATTACCGGTACCAAATACGGTCATCACATCAAATGTCTGAATCATTCCGCTCACCGTGCCCAACAAACCCAACATAGGAAGCGCCATAGTAAGTGTACGAATCGTCATCAAATAACGTTGTAAGGAAATACGACTCTCTGTAATCATGCCTTGACGTATTTGATGGGCAAACCAGCTATTTCTGTCTTTACGTTGCTGCCACTCATTAATCAAACGTTTGACCTGTTTAGGATGCTCAAACACCACAAACAAATAACGTTCAATAATCAAACTCCACATTAACACCGAAGCAAACAGGATCAGCCACAGCACACTGCCGCCGCTTTCCATCAGCAATTCAATCTGAAAGAGTCCGTCAGACAGACTGGTCATGTTGTTTTTCCGCGTTACGAGCAACGATAGCAGCACTTTCTTCATCAAGAATTTGCACTAGACGGTTTGATTTGCTCGATAAACCACTATGAATCAATAACAAAGGGATGGCGACAGCCAGACCCAGTTCTGTGGTGACCAGTGCCTGGGATATGCCACCAGACATTAATTTCGGATCACCGGTACCAAACAAGGTAATCGACTGGAATGTCTCGATCATGCCTGAAACCGTACCTAATAAGCCTAGCATTGGCGCAACCGCCGCCAGAATAGCCAGCGTGATTAAACCGCGTTCCAGTTTTGGCATTTCTCTGAGAATGGCTTCATCCAGTTTTAATGACAGGGTTTCAACATCATGTGCTAAGCGATCGTTGTACACAGACAAAATGCGTCCCAGCGGATTTTTCTGACTGACTTCTTTTTGTTTTTGCTGCTTGGCAATACCATGACCATCTTTGGTCAAAGATAAGAACTGAATAAGAGCGATAATCAAACCAATCGCACCCAGCACCAGGATGATATAACCAATCCAGCCACCTTGCTCTATACGTTCTTTTAGGGTCGGTGTTTGCACTAACAGTGCCATAATCGCACCCCGGGTCGGATCAATCACCGTTGGTAGTAACTCACCTGGCTGGGCATCTTCAAACTCAGCGACCAGCTTTCTGAATCGATCCACAGGTTGTCTTGCCAGCTCAACTAAATTGCCTGTTTCTGGCAAATAACGCAGGAACAAGCCATCAGTAAACGCGGTAAACACACCAATTCGGGTAACCTGTTTGTCCTCAACATCCCCGGTAGTGGTGATTACGGGGGTAGTGAATTTTTCCACTTTTCCTGAAGCGGTCATTTCTTCTTGCAGGGTCAACCATAACTGACGAAGTTCTTCGATGGTGGGTTGCTGTTTGCTGTCGCTTAATTGATTAAGGAAATCGACACGTTCAGGATGCTGAACATTGGTCATCGAGCTTTCCAGCACAGCACGGCTATCATTGGCGACTTGTCTGACGGTACCGAATAACTCACCTAATGAACCTGATTTGTCATCCAACAGACTTTGTTGCTCGGCTAGACGCTGCTCTTGTTCATTAAAAATGGTGTTCAGTTGCTGGGTACGCTTTTCCTGGTCCGCTAATTCTTGCTTGGCTTGGGCCAAAAGACTGGCTTGTTGATCATGCGCTTTCGCAAACTCAGCTTCACGTACCTGATTTTGTTGTTGCTCAAGCACACGTTCACGTTTGACCTGCTGCAATAACTCATCAAGATTCGCCGGTTTATCCGCAGCGAATACAGGCAAACTCAGCGTCAGTAAACAAAGAAGAGAAATCAGTTGTTTCATTGTTTCTCTCCTACAGTATTAACTGGTAACACCATCAGATCCGGTGGTAATTGTTTTTTCGCTACTTTCAAGCCATCGGTTATGGGCTGAATATAATCATCAGACAATGTGACCCACTGCTTCTTATCGTTATCCCACATACCCGCTTCTTTTCCATCCAGTGTGAGGTAATACAGGCTGACACGACCAATTCTTAAGAAGTCGACTGTTTTTTTCGTTTCGCCGTCTTCCAAATCAGCCTGATAGGCTTCGATGGTTCGACCATATTCAGTTTCGACCTGATAGGCTTCCATAATACGACGATACTTTTCTGCTAATGACACATCAGCGCGCCCCATCATCGTAGTTAACGCCTCTAAACGCGTTTGACGTTCCTGTTTCAGAAAAGGCACGTCCAATGACACAAACTGTTGCAGGACATCGATCATTTTCAGCATGAGCGGCACAATGTCGTGCTGTGTTGTTTCGATATTATTTAATTGCTCAGCGATGGAGGCCATTTCTTCTTGTTGAGAATCGACCAGTGACTGGAGTTGGTCATTATAGGATTTGAGACTTTGCGTTTGTCTTAGAACATCACGGTACTCCGCCAGCATATCCGTGGTTTCATCGGATAAACTATCAATTTTCTCTTGAGACTTCTGAGCGGCAATATCGGTATTGACCTGAGTATCAATCGCCTCATCCAAGGCGCCTGCATTGGCTAAAAAAGGCAACGCAAGAAAAATACTCAACTGCCAACCACGTTTGATGGTTTGCTTGAGGTGCATAGATTTCAAATCCCATATTTGCCGTCATCACGGCAGTAAACGAAAGGAGTCATCTTAACAAGAGAATGGAAAGTGGGAAACGGTTTAGCGTAGAATTTAGACAAAAAAAAGCCAGATACAAATTGTATCTGGCGAAACCTTCATAGAAGGAGAGAGAAATATAAGACTATAGAAGCTGAAATTTCTATAAACTTGAGATACATAATACAAATCACTCCTGATTTTCAAATGAGCGACTTATCCTAATAACTCGGGAATTTATTCCTATTCCTCTTTCCTTCAATATCAATTATTTACGATGAAATACCGTGGCTTATCGCAAAGCGCATCAGTTCAGCTGTTTTGCTGATATCTAGCTTACTTTTTATCTGGGTCAAATTGTTGGCCACCGTTTTATAACTGATTCCCAATACTTCAGAAATCTCCGTCATGCTCTTGCCTTCGCCCAATAGTCGTAAAATTTCTAACTCACGGCGCGATAAATCACTCAGAGCACTGGTGCCTGCATCAATATTCAGCATGGCCAATTGTTGAGCCATGTCCGGACTTAAGTAAATTTTACCATCAAGCACTTTATTCACCGCTTCGACCAAGTGATCCGCCGCGTTGTTTTTAGTGATATAGCCTCTGGCGCCTGACTGCATGGCACGTGATGCGAACACAGGATCTTCATGCATACTAAACATCAACACTTTGGCATCTTCACGGTTTGCTCTGATCCGTCTTAATACTTCCAGACCACCGACACCTGGCAGCGTAATGTCAAGCAACACCATATCTGGCTGCGACTCCTGAAAGAGACGATAACCCTCTTCGCCAGTTTCAGCTTCGAGAACTGTAGCCGAGGGAATTTGTTGAATCAGTTGACGGCAACCTGCTCTGACTATCGGATGATCGTCCACTACCAAAATTGTTAATGCCTGTTTCATTTTTTGCTTCACCCTTTAATGGAATCAACACCCGGACCTGTAAACCACGTCCTTCTTCCGTATCAAACGCTATACGACCACCGAGTGCTGACACCCTTTCTCGCATACCAATTAAACCAAAACCTTTGACCAGATTAGCATCCAGCCCCTTACCATCATCCGTTACAGCCACTTTGATGGTCTCTGTTTCCCGGCGTACTTCAACTTTGACATGACTGGCATGGGCATGGCGTACACAGTTGGTCGTACATTCCTGAACCAGACGGTAAATCGTTACCTGTAGTGTATCAGGCAGTGATTCAAATTCACCGACAAAGTCCCACTCCCAGTCAATTTCCGGCTGACGCTCACGCCAGTTGTGCAACATATCTCTTAATGCTTCTGTTAAACCTAAATCATCCAGCGTCATCGGACGCAGTCGGCTTAACATTTTCCTGACTAAAGATTGAATATGATTAGTAATCGTTTTTACAGAGCCTACTTTTTCTTCGATCTCGATCAGATGATTTTCGCCAGCAATTCGCTCAATTTCACCTAAATCAACGCGAATCCCGAATAAACATGGCGCTAACTCATCATGAAGTTCTCTTGCCAAATCGCGCTGTTGAGATTCCTGTAAGCTGAGCATATTACCGGCAAGTGCATGATTTTCTGCCATGGTTTTTTCTAACACGCTGGCCATATGATTAAAGCGGATCTGAATGGGATTCAACTCTTTTACAGCAGAAGTATCCACCCGTGCTGTAAAGTCGCCTTGTTCAAGATGCCCCAGCGCATCTGACAGTTGTGATAACGGCCTTAAACCTTGACGTAAAGCCAGATAAATTAAACTCAAAATCAGTAATAAGAAGAACACACCCAGCCAAAATAAGGTTTGGATATCCTGCCAGACTTCGGTGACTTCATCACTGGGATCAGCCTCTACCACCAGATAACCATAAGATTTACTGCCTTTGGTAATTAATCGTCGGAAAGCGACGGCTTCAGGCTCCATCATTCGAATAAACCAGTCCGGTGCATCGGGTTTATTAAAAAAGCCGGTTTGATCTTCCTGTCCAATCAACGGTTCGCCATGCATATCTTCAAACCAGGCACGAATATGACGGGTATGTCTGACACTATCGACAATCAGCGTCAATCGCTCACTCAGATCATTAGAAAAACGTAATGTCGGGAGCGCATTTACCAGCAAACCTTTAGCCAGCTGCGTACTGGAGGCCATTTCCTGGGCAAGCGCTAATCTGGCGTTTTGCACCATAAAATAACCGGCAGCAGCGAAGTTAATCAGCAAAATAATGCTGACTATTATTAGTAATCGTAGTTTTAAACTCATGATCATCAGTACAATAGATGAGATAAGTTTAGAATTATCGCACAGTTACAACGGAGACGATTAGGAAACAGCATGCAAAATAATCACGACTTGTTCCAACAGGCCCAAAAACATATTCCAGGTGGCGTCAACTCGCCCGTCCGCGCATTTAAAGGTGTGGGTGGGGATCCCGTATTTTTCCGCGAAGGAAAAGGCGCATGGCTGACAGATGCGACAGGGAAAAAATATGTGGACTATATTGGTTCCTGGGGGCCGATGATTGTCGGTCATGCACACCAGGAAGTGATTGATGCTGTCAAAGAGGCGGTTAATCATGGTTTAGGTTTTGGTGCACCGACAGAAATTGAAACAACCATGGCCGACTTAGTCTGTGAACTTGTTCCATCAATGGAGTTAGTTCGTATGGTGAGCTCTGGGACTGAAGCCACGATGAGCGCCATTCGTTTAGCACGTGGTTACACCGGTCGTGACAAAATCGTCAAATTTGAAGGTTGTTATCACGGCCATGCCGATTCATTATTAGTGAAAGCAGGCTCAGGGGCTTTAACTCTAGGTGTGCCCTCTTCTGCAGGTGTGCCAGCCTCATTAGCTGAACACACACTGACATTACGTTATAACGACTTAGAGTCCGTCAAAGCCTGTTTCAAAGAAGCCGGTGATCAGATTGCCTGCATTATTATTGAACCTGTTGCCGGTAATATGAACTGTATTCCACCTGTTCCCGGATTTCTGCAAGGGCTTAGAGAAATCTGCGATGAATATGGTGCGGTACTGATTTTTGATGAAGTGATGACCGGATTCCGTGTTGCACTGGGTGGTGCGCAAGCGCATTACAATATCACCCCGGACTTAACGACCTTTGGCAAGATTATTGGTGGTGGTCTGCCAGTAGGTGCATTTGGTGGCAAACGTGAAGTGATGGAATATATCGCACCGCTCGGCCCCGTTTACCAGGCGGGCACTTTATCAGGTAACCCTATCGCCATGGCTGCCGGACTGACAACGTTAAAACTGATTCAGGCGTCTGGATTTCACGATGCATTAACAAAAACCACCGAAACTTTAGTCTCAGGTTTACAGGAACTGGCTGATAAAGCGGGTATTCCAATGACAACGAACCAAGTTGGCGGTATGTTTGGTTTATTCTTTACCGAAGACAGCCAAGTGAACTACTACGAGCAAGTTGTGGCTTGTGATCAGGAGCGTTTCAAACACTTCTTCCACTTAATGCTTAACAATGGCGTCTATCTGGCGCCCTCAGCATTTGAAGCCGGTTTTGTCTCTGCTGCCCATGGCGAACAAGAAATCGAGCATACCTTATCAGCAGCAAAAGCCACTTTCGCTGCCTTATAAATCACCATTACCGTTACAAAGCCATACATGCTCAGCAGATGTATGGCTTTGTACGTTAAGATGGTATATATCCCATCTATACAAATCTAAGATATTGAATTAACTATGAATACGCTTTACTGGCATGACTATGAAACTTCTGGCACGGATCCCCGTTATGACAGACCTTTGCAGTTTGCCGGTATTCGTACAGACGAAGATCTTAATATCATCGGCGAGCCGTTGATGATTTATTGCAAACCCGCCAATGACTTTTTGCCCCATCCTCAAGCCTCTTTAATCACGGGTATTACCCCACAAAAAGCTCAGCAGGAAGGTTTAACAGAAGCCGAGTTCATTGCACGTATTCATGCCGAACTCGCAGAACCCGGCACGTGTGGCGTTGGTTATAACAGCTTGCGCTTTGATGATGAGTTCACACGCTTTAGTTTGTTCCGTAATTTTTATGATGCCTATGCCCGTGAATGGCAAAACGGTAATTCCCGTTGGGACATTATCGATATGGTCAGACTCACCCGAGCTTTACGACCAGAAGGCATCAACTGGCCGGATCATGATGATGGCAAACCCAGTTTCCGCCTGGAACATTTAACAGCCGCAAACAATATCGAACAAATCGGTGCTCATGATGCCTTAGTCGACGTTTATGCGACGATAGAAATTGCCAAGCTCATCAAAAATGCCCAACCCAAATTATTTGATTACGTTTACCAGAATCGTCGCAAAAACAATATTGCCCCGCTGCTCAATATCCATGACAGAACTCCGGTCATTCATGTGTCGAGAATGTATCCGAGTGAATATTGTGGCACTGCACTGGTTGTGCCCTTAGCAAAAGATCCAACTAATCCTAATGGGGTTATTGTCTACGACTGCCGTTATGATCCCACCGATCTGATTGAGCTTGATGCAGAGACATTACAGCAACGTTTATTTACCCCCTCAGTCGATCTGGCTGAAGGTATTCAACGACCGGCCCTCAAAACCATTCATATCAATAAATGCCCAGTGGTTGTGCCGGCAGCGACGTTAAATGAGGATGCCGCAAAACGCTTAGATATTGATCGTGCCCAGCATCAACGTCACCTGGACATGTTGAATGCGGCAGGTGATTTAAACGAAAAGCTGTCACAGATTTTTACACCTAAACCATTTGATCCGGTCGCTGATCCTGATGCCAGTCTCTACAGCGGTGGTTTTTTCAGTGACAATGATAAACGCAAGATGGAGCTTATTCGTTCAGCTGAGCCGGATATGTTAAAAACATTATCTATCCCTTTTGAAGACTCGCGTCTGGCCGAGATGTTATTCCGTTATCGTGCTCGTAACTGGCCTGATTCCTTGACTGAAGATGAACAAGATCAATGGCTGCAATATCGTCAGCAACGACTGGCAGATGAGACACCAGACGCTATTCTTAACTTCTCAAGGTTTTATTCAGCGCTTGCTGAAGCAAAGCAACAAGATTTGCCTGAACAAAAACAAAAAGTTCTGGCTGAACTCACCCACTACGCCAGCCAATTAGCTGCTGAACTTGGTTACCAAGCGAACTAATATGACTCAGCAAGTCGACATTCTACTTACTACCCTTAATGCGCGTTATATGCATTCAGCATTTGGGCTGCGCTATCTTCTCGCCAATATGGAAGAACTGGCGTCCAAAACTAAAATGCTCGAGTTCACCATTCAGGAACAGACACTGAATATCGCCGAGCAGCTATTGCAGTATCAACCTAAAATTATCGGATTTAGTGTCTATATCTGGAATATTCGTGAAATCAGCGACATTGTCACCGTCATTAAACAAATCTCACCCGACACCGTTATCGTGCTTGGTGGGCCGGAAGTCGGCCATTACCCGGATGTACCGGATATCTGTGCATTAGCTGATTTTGTGATCAGTGGGCCGGGTGAAAAAAGCTTTCGAGAGCTGTGCCGCCAAATTTTAGACAAGGCACGGCCTGAAACAAAATATATTGATGGTATCGCTACTGAGTTAGCTGAATTACAATTGCCCTACCACCTCTACAATGAAGAAGATATTCGTAACCGGCTGATTTATGTCGAAGCGTCTCGTGGT
This sequence comes from Methylophaga thalassica, assembly GCF_030159795.1. Classification (NCBI taxonomy): domain Bacteria; kingdom Pseudomonadati; phylum Pseudomonadota; class Gammaproteobacteria; order Thiotrichales; family Piscirickettsiaceae; genus Methylophaga; species Methylophaga thalassica. Next base: position 531,248 of record NZ_BSND01000005.1, read on the forward strand.
TGCCCGTTTAAGTGCGAATTCTGTTTATCGGCATTAGATAAAACAGCTACCGCCTTCCCGCTGGAATCATTCCTGGCTGAAATGGACGCATTGTGGCAACGCGGCGTTCGTAACTTTAAATTTATTGATCGCACTTTCAACCTGAAGGTCTCCACCAGTATTCGTATTCTGGAATTTTTCCTTGAACGAATGACGGATGATTTATATCTCCACTTTGAAGTGGTGCCTGATAATCTGCCTGATAAATTGAAAGAGGCGCTGAAACGTTTCCCACCCAATAGTCTGCAATTTGAAATTGGTATTCAGACTTTTGACAGCGATATTCAAACTCTTATCAGCCGTAAACAAAACAATGATAAAACCCGAGAGAATATTCGCTGGTTGAGGGAACATACTGGTGCTCACTTACACACCGATCTGATTTTTGGTCTGCCCTCTGACTCGCTGGATAATTTTGCTGAGAGTTTTAATCAATTGGTCGCTCTGAACCCGCATGAAATTCAGCTAGGCATTCTGAAACGGCTGCGTGGTGCGCCACTTAATCGTCATAATGAAAACTTCGCTTTAAACTATAATCCACAAGCGCCGTATAATATTTTATCGACCAGCAGCGTCGATTTTATGACGATGCAACGGGTAAATCGCTTTGCACGATTCTGGGATATGATTGGCAATTCCGGCCGCTTTATTAATACGCTGCCACTTATCCTGGCTGACGATGCATTTCTCCGCTTTATGCTTGTGTCTGACCGGCTTTTTGAAATAAGTGGCAGCACCTGGAAAATCGCACTCAAACGATTATTTGAACTGCTCTTTGTCGTGTTAACTGAGGATTTAGCGATTGATGAACAGACAGTCAAAGATCACCTAAAACTTGATTACGCTCGAGCAGGTGTTAAAGGTATTTTGGACTACGAGAACTTACCAAGCCTGAATAAGCCGGCAAAAGCCGGGGTGGCCAATAAGCGTCAGCGCTATCATGGCTAAAACTGACTGAACGAAAATGCTTGCAGCACTTTTCAATTTAATCATACATGCGCTCATAAAGGGATGAGAGACAAGCTATGACCAGACAATCCAACGCATCTCAACAAGTCATTGCCAGCCCTTGTCTGCGGAAATGTTGCCTGGATGAACGCGATGTCTGTTTGGGCTGCTATCGCCGGATTGATGAAATCACTGGCTGGGCAGCCATGGATAACACGGCAAAATTACAAACACTGGAACGTTGTCAGCAACGCAGACAGTTACGTTTAGCACAAAAAAGAAAAACTAAATAATCAGTTTTGAGAGGGTTTTAAACTGAGGGTGACGGGCATCACCAAGACACTCAAATAACAGTGACTCGATATTGGTAATCACTGCTCCGGCATCACGAAGTCTGTTTAAGGCACTCTGATAGTGTTTGTTATCACGTGAACATACCGCTTCTTCTATCACAAAAACCTCAAACCCTTGCTTAAGCAGATCCAATGCTGTCTGCAATATGCAGATATGCGTTTCCATGCCAGTTAAAAATACTTGCTGATATTCAGATTGCTTTAGCACAGCAGCAATACCATCGACTTGCCAGGCTGAAAACTGTGTTTTTTCAAAAACAGATGTATTCGCTGGTAAAACCTCCTGAATACCTGCCACTGTATGTCCTAAACCGTTGGGATACTGCTCAGTCACTAACACAGGTAAAGCCAGCACATCAGCCGCAGCAAGCAGAGTCTGCACAGAGGTTTGAATCAGTTGCTGCTGCTCTTGTGGCATGGCTGACAGAAGTCGATCCTGAATATCGACTACTATCAGCACGCCCTTTTCAGCACTGGCTATAGATAAGGCTTTACTCACTTAGGAAGTGCCTTTACCCAGCCAGTTATTAATATCAACCAAATCATTCACACTCAAAATACCGGCGGCTTGTTTCAATCGCAGTGTATCCAGAATGTAATCATAACGAGAACGTGCATAATCACGTTTTGCACTGAACAGATTACGACGTGCATTAAGAACATCAACGGTTGTCCGTGTACCCACATCATAGCCAGCTTCTGTCGACTCTAATGCTTTTTGGTTTGAAACCACCGCTTGTTTAAGCGCTGTAACACGGCTAATTCCAGACATCACTCCATTATAGGACTCACGTGTTTGCCTGGTCACGGCACGACGTTGTTGTTCTTCAACCTGCATGGTTTCGTCTAGACGATGACCTGCTTCACGTGTCCTGGATGATACTGCGCCACCTGAGTAGATTGGCAGATTGAACTCAAGACCAACACTTTCATTTGATGAATTACTCCGACCATAAATACCATCGCTATCAGAGCTGTAGCTCTTCTGGGCCACAATACCTAATGACGGATAGTGACCGCTGCGTTGCAACTCAATTGTCTGTTTTGCAGCTTCAACATTGATATTCGCAAGTAATAAAGACGGATTCTGCGAAATCGCTGTTTCGCTCCAGGCATCAATGCTTGCAGGTTCAGGTTTTACCAGTGGTGACTCACCATAGAGTCCGACCAGATCATCAATATACTTGCCTGCTGTTTCACGCAATTGTTCCTGCGCATTAGCCAGGTCATTTTGAGCCTGAATCACTCTCGCATTCGCCAAATCATAAGCTGCTTGTGATTCAGTGATATCGGTAATCGTCGCCATGCCAACATCAAAACGCTGTTGCATTTGTTCTAACTGTTTAGCAATGGCTTCTCGTTCTGCCAAAGCAAACGTTAGATCATCCTGTGCGCCCAATACACCAAAATAGCGTTCTGCAACGCGTAATGTTAGAGATTGTTCAGCAATAGTGTAACTGGCATCAGCCCCTTTCATGGCGATTTCAGCCTGGGTTTTCTGCACAAAATTCTCACGTTTATAAACTGACTGAGTCAGGCTTAACGTATAGCCATGACTTGTATAGTCTGTGTTACCGGTAAAAAGACGTGATGATGAATCTAACCAGGTTTTACTTTCATTCGCCGATAGACCAACCTGTGGCAAAAAGTTAGCAATAGCTTGATCATCCAGTTCACCAACAGCTTGACGGGATGCGGCTTCTGCTAAAAGCTGTGGATCACTATTAAGAGATAATTTGTATACATCTAATAAATCTTCAGCCCAAACAGAGCTAGAAAATAATGCCGAAGCAATCAATGCGCCTAACGCAATTTTTTTCATTTTCCTTCCTTAGGAGTCATTCAGATGATAGTATTCAATATTAATATGTCGACATTGTAGTATCGACATTAACTGCCCAGCCATTCATACCACCATCAAGATTAATCACATCATTAAAACCAACGTGTTCAAGAAACTGCCCGACCTGGGCACTTCGTTTTCCGCTACGACAAATAATCGCAACCGTTTTATTCTGATAAGGTCCTAACTCTTCCAGACGCGCAGGAATCTCGTTCATCGGAATGTGCATTGCCCCTTCAATCATGCCGTGAACCAATTCATGGCTTTCACGAACATCAATCATTACCGGTGGCGCTTCACTTAATAACAAAGTGCTAAATTCAGTGGCGGTCATTTGTTTCATGTTTTTACTCTGGCTTAGAATTCAAATTGTTGGATTGGTTCACCGTTAATCATGTAGGGAATAACGGTCTCAAATAAAAATTTTGGCTGCCATTCTCTTTCATTCATTCGTGTGATTAATTGAACCGACATAGCAGGCGCTGTGCCTGTGACTATCAATAATTTCCCACCAACTTTCAGACTTTGTAAATAGTCATCAGGGATCTGTGCACAGGCAGCCGTAATAACAATTGTGTCAACACGCTCAACTAACGGCCATCCCTGGCTGGCATCACCAACAGTTAACGTGACATTTCTGATATCTGCTTTAGCTAAGCGTTTAGCTGCTAACTCAGATAAATCAGCATAATATTCAACGGAAATAACGTGATTCGAGAGTTTAGCCAGTAATGCTGTGAAATAGCCTGATCCGGTTCCTATTTCCAACACATTTGTTTCAGGTGTTAAGTCAAGCGCCTGTAAAAAACGACCTTCCAATATAGGCGTTAACATACATTGCTCATAAGCAATGGTTAGCATTGTATCGGCATACGCCATGCCCACCGAATCCTCGTCAACAAAGTCCGCCCTGGCAACATCTGACATCACAGCTAAAACAGTGTCATTCAGGACTTCACTAGGACGAACTTGTTGAATGACCATATTGGTATGAGCATGATTTAGCGAAGACACATGTTGCCCCTATTATTGAGCTATGGCAGTTAGGAGACTAAGGATAAGTGCTTTCTTATATAGGTGCAACCATAGAGGAAATAGGGGAATATTAATATATGCTAATTCTGTGTTTTATTGTCAGATATGGATAAGCATAGACATCTACCCCATCAAGTCTGGCGCACTTAATTCGGTCTATTTTTTTCCTGTAGCCCGATGAAATAATGGCTCATGAACTGACTCACGAGAGAAACGCCAACAAGCAATACTTATTGCCATCACTGAAAAAACTGCCAGCACGGTAATGTCGGTCATGATAGAAAAATCACTATTCGCGGTCGGTACAACATGTTTCATCAAATCGACACCATAGCTAAATGGATTGATTAACACGACATATTTCAGCATCTCTGGTAATTGATTGACTGGATAAAGCGCACCACTCAAGAAAAACACCGGGAAGATGAAAAAATTCATAATCACCGCAAAATTATCCAGAGTTTTAGACCAGGCAGCGATCAAACCGCCTATTGCCGCACAGCATACGGCTGTCGCTAAAGCCGGTAATAATAACCATAAAGCGACTTTCACTTCGATCAAACCTATCAAGGCCAAGATCACTAATAATAGAATGGCCTGAACCATCGCGGTAATAGCTGCAGCAATTAATTTAGCAATAACAATTAAATAATGAGGAATTGGGGCAATCAACATCATCCGCATCACCCCAAATTCTTTATCATAAACAAGGGTTAATGCTGACAATAAAGCAGCAAATAATAGTGTCATCGCCACAATGCCAGGCACTAGAAAGCTGAGGTAACCAGCTTGCTGCTCACCCTGCAACATACTGCCAACACCAGAGCCTATCACCAGCAGCCAAATCATCGGTCTGACCATGGCACTGATCAGTCTTGCACGTTGACGGAAGACCTTCGTCAGCTCTCTTGCCACCACAGCCTTAACGGCGAGTATATGTGTCATGTCACGACCCCATAATCAGGTGGACATACTGTCCATAGATACACATCATTGAGATTAGGTTTACGCCATTGCATTGCATTGATGGCATTACCAAGCGTTTTTTGTAACTGATAAAAATCGGTTTCTTTATCTTGAATACGATACGTCAGATGCTGGTCTTCCCATAAAGGCTCACCAAATTGCGGACGCATCTGCTGGCTAACTATTTCGGTATCAGCACAATCAATTTCCAGCATATATGCTGCTAGATTTTTAATCAGTTTTTTAGGCGCGCCACCTTTTTGCAACTGTCCTTTTTGTATGAAATCGACATGGTCACAGGCTTCTGCTTCTTCCAGATAATGTGTGGTCAGAAATACCGTCATGCCTTCATCTTTTCTTAGCTGTTCAATGAATCGCCAAATGGCACGACGGTTAGGTAAATCCAAACCAATAGTCGGTTCATCCAAAAATAAGACCTGAGGTTTATGTAAAACGCCACGAGCAATATCTACAGCGCGCCGCTGCCCACCGGATAAGGCTAATAATTTCTGATGACGTTTTTTTTCTAAGCCAAATACTGACAACAACTCAGAAATACGTTGCTCTGCTTGCTGTTTATTCAGATTATATAAAGCGGCAGCGAACTGTAAGTTTTCATCCACCGTCATCATCCGATCAAGGGCTGAATCCTGGAAAACCAAGCCAACTGCGGCACGTGTTTGTACTGGATAGCGTTTGACTTCACGACCAGATATCCAGGCTTCGCCTGATGAGGCTGAAGTCATGGTAGTCAGCATATGAATAGTCGTACTTTTACCTGCCCCATTAGGACCAAGCAAACCATAGAACCGTCCTGGTTCGATACTAAGATCAAGCCCATTAACAGCAAGGGCCTGACCATATTGCTTGGTCAGGCCCTTGGTTAAAATCGCATATTGATTTTTATAAGCCACAAATTTCTTTTGAATTTTTCGGGTTTCTGAATACAAGAGGTTTGGCAACATCAGCTGATTTTTCAGCCTCCTGCCGACCATTCTCAATCGCTTCCAGAATTAGATGATGATCGGGAGATTTCGTACAAACAGGATCAGCCATGGCTGGATCCCCTGTTAGCATATAGGCCTGACAACGACAGCCACCAAAATCTTTTTCTTTTTCATCACAACTACGGCAAGGCTCTTTCATCCAGTCAAAACCACGGAAACGATTGAAGTCGTTCGAGCCTTCCCAGATTTCTTTTATACTGAGCTCTTTAACATTAGGTAACTCCATGCCTGGCAATTCACGGGCAGCATGGCAAGGCAAGGCGGTTCCATCTGGCGTCACTGTCAGAAAGACATTTCCCCAGCCATTCATACAAGCTTTGGGTCTATCTTCATAATAGTCAGGAACAACATAATAAATCTTCATATTGCCTTTTTGCTTTTCCTGATATTCGTGCGCAATTGCTTCTGCACGCACCAATTGTTCTTTCATCGGTAATAATTGGTCACGGTTATGCATCGCCCAACCATAGTACTGAGTAGTAGCAAGCTCAACATAATCAGCATCAAGATTAATGGCCAGATCCAAAATCTCATCAATCTTATCAATATTCTGACGATGTGTGACAAAACACAACACCATTGGATAACCAGCAGCTTTCACCGCTTTTGCCATCTCAATCTTATGTTGGAAAGCATCAGTACCAGCAATAAGATTATTCAAATCTTCTGAACTCGCCTGAAAACTAACCTGGATATGATCCAGGCCAGCTTCTTTAAACTCTTTTGCTTTATCTGCGTTTAGCCCCACACCCGAGGTAATCAAATTGGTGTAAAAACCTAAATTTCTGGCTTCACGGATAAGTTCAATCAAATCAGGACGAGTTAAAGGTTCACCACCTGATAAACCCAGCTGAGTGGCCCCCATTTCCCGAGCCTGACGGAAAACATTGATCCACTCTTCTGTTGTCAGCTCTTTTTTGACACTGGCAAAATCCATAGGATTTGAACAATAAGGACATTGCAGCGGGCATGCGTAGGTTAACTCGGCCAATAACCATAGAGGCTGACGAATGCTATCACGGACATTCATACCTACAGCGCCACCAGTACTTCCGGGCGCTTTATTCTGGTCTGATCCAGTCGTTGTCATGAGCTTCCTCCAAAAACTGATAGACGTCATCGTCTAAGTCAGCGCCATTAAAGGCTTCTTTAAGTTCAGCGATGAGCTCGCCGACAGTTTGCTTTTTTTCACTTACCCGCTTCAGGATTTCACCTGCAGCTGGATTTAACTTCACCATGCCTTCTGGGTAAAGCAGTACGTAACAATCCTGCGCTGGCTCCCATTGGAAACGGTAACCCAGAGCCAGCACAGGAATCGTGTCTGCATTAAAAATGCGATCGGTCATTTTTCAACTTCCATATAGTAAGGAGGACGTCCTTCAATATACGCCATCCACATCGCATCTAACATGGTCCACAAGATATCAAGCTTGAATTGTAATAAATCAACAGCACGTTGTTGTTTCTCACGTGTATCACAGTAATCAAGTGTAATTTGCAGACCATGGTCTACGTCACGACGCGCTTCACTTAAACGTTTACGGAAATAACGATAACCACGTTCATCGATCCAGGGATATAAATCTGGCCAGTTGTCCAATCTCGCCTGATGAATCTTAGGCGCGAATAACTCTGTTAACGAAGAACCGGCGGCTTCCTGCCAGTTAGCCCGGCGTGCGAAATTAACATACGCGTCTACAGCAAAGCGAACACCTGGCAATACATGTTGATGTGATTCCAGTTCTTCTCTTGTCAAACCAACAGCTTCACCCAGTTGCAACCAAGCTTCAATGCCACCCTCTTCTCCGCCATAACCATCATGATCAAGTATGCGTTGCACCCAATGTTTGCGTACAGAAGCATCTTCGCAATTTGCCATAATAGCTGCGTCTTTAATTGGAATCGCCGTTTGGTAATAGAAGCGATTGGCGACCCAACCTTGAACTTGTTTTTGATCCAGCTTGCCTGCATGCATCAATTTATGAAAAGGATGGTTGATATGATACAGCGACTCTTTATCACGTAATGTTTGTTCAAACTCTTCGCGTGTCCATGGTGCTGGTTTTTCTGACATGTAATGTTCCTCTAGAATCATCTTAGACTGTTAAAGCTCGATATCCATGCCGTCATACGACACTTCAATTCCAGCCGCTTCCAACGTTTTCCGTTGGGGTGATTCCTCGTTGAGTATTGGATTAGTATTATTAATATGTATCAGGAATTTACGTGGTTTATCCATGCCACTCAGGATCTCCATAATGCCGCCTTTACTCGACTGATCGAGATGCCCCATTTCCTGCGCACGTTTATTACTAATGCCTTCATGTGACATCTCATCATCAGTCCAAACGGTACCGTCGACAAGAACCATGTCAGCATTCGCCATATATTCCATAACATGCGGTTCTGCTACACCTAATCCTGGTGCATAGAATAAGTTTTTGCCGGTACGCGTATCTTCGATACGCATGCCGATATTATCACCAGGCACCGTATTATGACGATGTGGTGAATAAGGAGGTGCCTCACTCTTCAAAGGCACGGCAGTGAACACCAATCCCTCTGCTGAGGGGATGGTGAAGCTTGATTCATCCGTCGCAATTTCATGATGATTAATGCCACGGAAATGGCCAAGAATATTAAAGACTGGAAATCCTGTGGTCAGATCCTCATAAACAGCCTTGGTTGTGTATACATCCCATGGCTTATTATGTTCTCTAAGGGTGAGCATACCGGTGACATGGTCGATCTGTGCATCTGTGATCACTATCGCCGAGATAGCGGTATCTCTGACTTGTCTGGCAGGTTGTAAAGCGGGAAAATCATCCAGTTGTTTTTTGATATCAGGTGAAGCATTAAACAGAATCCAGTCTGTTCCGTTTGCACTGATAGCAATGGATGATTGTGTGCGAGGACTGGCCTTGATTGTGCCCTCTCTTACACCTTTGCAGTTAGTGCAATTACAATTCCACTGAGGAAAGCCACCACCGGCTCCAGAACCTAAAACATGTACAAACATAATTATCCTTAGAAACTTGCATTAGACCAGATAAGACTTTAACAAATTTTATCTGGTATAACGTTGCCCGGAGCAGAAAGCCCCGGGCATACATCAAAACCGTGATTAACGGTTGCAGATGTACATGGTTACTTCAAAACCAAAACGCATATCTGAGTATTCAGGTTTAGTCCACATAACTATATCCTCTCTAAAATTGTTTTATTTAATGTCATCCAACCTATTTGAATGACGATTAGATAGTACACAGCAGATTGAGATGTTTCGTCAGGATTCCCCGCCTTGCCATTCAGGATTTTCCTGATTCACCGAAAAGCTGTAGAGGCTCTATCTGCTTAGTTTTAGCTAAAACAGTAGTTTTAAAATTTGATGAAAATGACTAAATGTGCGGGAAGATCTTCTTAGCCTGGTCAGGCAAAAAACACCTAAATTTAAATGCATTTATGCTCACGACATGATTAACCATGAAAGATAGACTATTCACCAAGTTAGAGAATTTCAGCTTCTTTAATCTTTTTGTGGTTTACCACATTATTGCATTACCTATATTTCATTTAACCAGGCCCTGTGCCTGGTTTTTTTTGATCAAAAAAAAGCCCGGCATCAAACGATGTCGGGCCTTTTATTCAGATTAAGATTACGGAGTAATCTATATCATCTGGGTCTTACAGGCTGAATACGCTCAGAATACCACCCAGGTTAGTCCAGCTAGACAGTGATTTGTATGCACCGACTGCGCCCAGACCATCTGTTTCGTTTTCTAAGCTTGGAATCGCCATACCGATACCAGCCCAACCACCCACACCTGACAGTACAGAAATATACTGTTTACCGTCATGTTTGTAGGTGTTGACGTTACCGATAACGCCTGACGCTGTTTTGAATCTCCACAGCTCACGACCTGTTTGTGCATCAACGGCTTTCAAGTAACCTTCTAATGTACCGTAGAACACGACATCAGTCGCTGTTGCTAAGGCACCAGACCAGACTGAGAAACGTTCTGGGTTTGACCATACGATCTTACCTTCACGGGCATCCCAAGCGATGAAGTTACCTAAGTGTGTACCACCTGGTGCGGGATACATGCTTAATGTTGCACCAACGTATGGTTGACCTGCTACGTATTCCACTTCAAATGGTTCATAGTCCATACAAACGTGGTTGGTTGGCACATAGTACAGACCTGTACGAGGCGAGAATGCCGCTGGCTGTTGGTCTTTAGAACCTAAAGCCGCAGGACAAATACCTGTTGTGTTAACGTCTTCACCGTTACGTGCAGTGGAGTATTTCGCTACACGGTCATGTAAACCAGTTTTCAGGTTCACACCGTTTGACCAGTTAACCGCTGGATCATATTTTTCAGCGACTAACAGCTCACCAGTGACGCGGTCCATGGTGTAACCAAAACCGTTACGGTCAAAGTGGACAGCGGTTTTATGCATTTTACCATTCACTTTTTGTTCAGCGAGAATGACTTCATTCACACCATCATAGTCCCACTCATCATGTGGCGTCATTTGGTAAACCCATTTCGCCATACCAGTGTCTAAGTCACGACCCCATAAAGACATGGTCCATTTGTTATCACCAGGACGTTGAACCGGGTTCCAGGTTGATGGGTTACCGTTACCGTAGTAGAACATGTTCAGATCTGGATCGTATGAATACCAACCCCATGTTGTACCACCACCAATTTTCCATTGGTCACCTTGCCAGGTTTTCAAAGATGAATCTTTGCCAACTGGTTTCAGCATAGACATGGTTTTGTTAGGATCAACTAACATTTCGTCATCAGGACCCGTGCTGTATGCCGTGTACTGTTCTTTACCATCCAGGCTATAGGCTTTGATATAACCACGTACACCAAACTCACCACCTGAAATACCCACCAGAACTTTATCTTTAAATACGTGAGCCGCTGCAGTGCTGGTCGCACCACGTTTTGCATCATCACGTTTGTCAGACCAAACTACGCTACCGTCAGCGGCATTCAGAGCAACTAATGTTGTATCCGCTTGGTTCAGGAAGATTTTGCCATCGCCATAGCTTAAACCACGGTTAACCGTGTCACAGCACATAACAGGCACTGTTTCATCGTAGTTTTGTTTTGGTTCATATTTCCATTTGATCGCACCATCATTATTTAAGTCCAATGCGAATACGATGTTTGGAAATGGTGTGTGAACGTACATAGTACCGTCGATAACCAAAGCGTTACCTTCGTGACCACGTAAAACACCCGTTGAGAAAGACCATGCCATGTTTAAATCTTTGACATTATCTTTGTTAATTTCAGTTAATGTTGAGTAACGTGTATTTGAATAGTTACCTGCTGGCATTACCCAGTTATTCGGATTTTTTTGCATCTCAAGCAATTCATCAGCTACAGCCAAGCCAGGCGCAGTCAATGACATCATTGCGATTGATAAAGTTTTCAGCTTCATTTTATATACCTCTAGTATTGAAGGTTTGTTTTTATAGGTGGCTAATCTATAAATAACCACTGCTGAATACTTTATTCTTATTTTTCCCCTAGCACATTAGGAGCAACTCCCTATATAAGCAGGAATTAATCATAGTTAACTCGGGATTGACTTGGCGCTAGAAATGAATTCTGATTATTCATTTAGGGTGATAACGTGATGCTTAAGTGCTAAACGAACCAACTGAATGGGTGTCGCTATATTCAACTTTTGCTTTAACTGCGTTTGATAATTAGCCATTGTTTTGAGGCTGATCTTCAATTCTTTCGCGATGGATTCTACTTCCATACCTTCAGCAAGTAAACGAAAAATCTCAAACTCTCTAGGGGTAAGTATTGTGCTTGGCTCATGCTCATCAGCAACATTTTTTAATGCCAATTTTTCGGCAATATCCACACTCAGATATGTTTTGCCTGCAGCGACACTTCTAATGGCTAGCAGCAATTCTTCAGTTGTACTGGTTTTTCTTATGTAAGCTTTTGCACCAGATTGGATAGCTTCATTGGCAAAAAAAGACTCCGGCAGGTTCGAAAATATCATCACACGGGCGCTTGGGTATGTCATTGTAAGCTCATTAACCCTATTTAAGGTCGAGCCATAAGCCGTATTCATATCAATGATGAATACATCCGGTTGATACTCTTCATACAAGGCTGGCAGTTGATCACTCTGGTTGGTCTCTGCAATCACTAATATGTCATTCTGTTCTTCAATTAGACGTTTAATCCCAGCACGTACAACATGATGCTCATCAACCAGAATGACTGTTATCATTAATATTTACATCACTTTTATCTTAGGAAAGTAAGTTGGCTTAGAGGCTAAAGACACTTAATACACCACCTAGATTTGTCCAGCTGGAAAGTGATTTGTATAAACCTACTGCTCCATCGCCATCAGCATCATTTTTTAGTCCCATCGCCATACCAATACCGGCCCAGCCACCCAGTCCAGATATCACTGAAACGTATTGTTTGCCATTATGTTCATAGGTATTGACGTTACCAATGATTCCCGATGCCGTCTTAAAACGCCAAAGCTCGCGTCCAGTTTGGGCATCCACCGCTTTTAAGTAGCCTTCAAGGGTGCCGTAAAAAACAATATCTGACCCAGTCGCCAAAGCACCTGACCAGACAGAAAAACGTTCTGGGTTAGACCAGACAATCTTGCCTTCACGGGCATCCCAGGCAATAAAATTACCTAAGTTGGGATCGTCATCTACCGGGTACATTGACAGGCTGGCTCCAACATATGGCTGACCGGCCACATACTCGACTTCAAATGGTTCATAATCCATACAAACATGATTGGTTGGCACGTAAAACAAACCGGTTCGTGGAGAATAAGCCGCCGGTTGCTGATCTTTTGACCCTAACGCTGCAGGACAAATACCCGTTGTATTCTCATCTTCACCATTAAAATCGGGCGAATATTGTTGAACACGGTCATGCCTTCCGGTGGTTAAATCAACCCCTTTTGACCAGTTCACAGATGGATCAAATTTCTTCGCCAGTAATAACTCACCCGTTTCTCTATCCATGGTGTAGGCAAAACCATTCCTATCAAAGTGAACTGCGGTTTTGCGTAGTTTATTTTTAATTTTCTGATCACTGAGAATAATTTCATTCACACCGTCATAATCCCATTCATCATGAGGTGTCATTTGGTAAATCCACTTTGCCATTCCACTATCCAAATCTCTGGCAAACAATGACATAGTCCACTTATTGTCACCGGGTCGTTGTACGGGATTCCATGTGGAAGGATTTGCTGTCCCGTAATAGAACAGATTTAAGTCAGGATCGTATGAAAACCAACCCCATGTGACACCGCCACCGATTTTCCATTGATCACCCTGCCATGTTTTCAGAGATGAATCTTTACCTACCGGTTTCAACATTGAGGTGGTTTTTACAGGATCTACCAACATCTCATCATCGGGTCCTGTGGTATAGGCTTTATACTTCACATTCCCCTGTAAATCATATGCCTGAACATAACCACGAATACCAAATTCACTGCCAGAAATGCCGACTAAAACCGTATCTTTAAAAACAAAAGCGGCGCCAGTACTGGTGGCACCTGTCCTTGGGTCATCACGTTTATCAGACCAAACGACTTTACCTGTGTGCATATCCAACGCAACCAAGGTCGTATCTGCCTGATTAAGAAATATTTTTCCATCTGCATAAGCCAGGCCTCGGTTGACCGTATCACAGCACATGACTGGCACAGTTTCGTCATAGCTCTGCTTGGGTTCGTATTTCCATTTAATAGCACCGTCATTATTTAAATCGAGCGCATAAACAATATTAGGGAAAGGTGTATGAATATATAGAGTATCGTCAATGACTAGAGAATTGCCTTCATGACCACGTAAAACACCTGTCGAAAAAGACCAGGCCATGTTCAGCTTGTTAATATTTTTTTTATTGATTTGCTTGAGTGATGAGTATCGTTGGTTATTATAATTTCCGGCTGGCATCACCCAGTTGGCCGGATCATCTTGAAGTTTTTGTAATTCATCAGCTTGGCTGGTGCCAGCATAAATTCCGACTGCAGAAGCAATTAAAAATCTTAGAAATGTCATATTACTCAGTTTATTCATTAAAAATGCGTTTTCAGGGCATGTAGGTCATCACACTCTATGCCTAAAAAACGAATGAATCACCGGCAAATCTTCCCGATCTGACCAGTCTGAGTATTTTCACATGTGACAAGTGAACCTTGGCTGAATAAAAAAAGCCCGACATCAAACGATGCCGGGCCTTTTATTCAGACTAAGATTACGGAGTAATCTATATCATCTGGGTCTTACAGGCTGAATACGCTCAGAACACCACCCAGGTTAGTCCAGCTAGACAGTGATTTATATGCACCGACTGCGCCTAGACCATCTGTTTCGTTTTCTAAGCTTGGGATCGCCATACCGATACCAGCCCAACCACCGACACCTGACAGTACAGAAATATACTGTTTACCGTCATGTTTGTAGGTGTTGACGTTACCGATAACGCCTGATGGAGTTTTGAATCTCCACAGCTCACGACCTGTTTGCGCATCAACGGCTTTCAGGTAACCTTCTAATGTACCGTAGAAGACGACGTCAGAAGCGGTTGCTAAGGCACCAGACCAGACTGAGAAACGTTCTGGGTTTGACCATACGATCTTACCTTCACGGGCATCCCAAGCGATAAAGTTACCTAAGTGTGTACCACCTGGTGCGGGGTACATGCTTAATGTTGCACCAACGTATGGTTGACCTGCTACATATTCCACTTCAAATGGTTCATAGTCCATACATACATGGTTGGTTGGCACGTAGAACAGACCTGTGCGTGGAGAATACGCTGAAGGTTGCTCATCTTTAGAACCCAATGCTGCAGGGCATACGCCAGATGTATTCACATCTTCACCGTTACGTGCAGTAGAGTATTTCGCTACACGATCATGTAAACCGGTTTTCAGGTTCACACCGTTTGACCAGTTAACCGCTGGATCATATTTTTCAGCCACTAACAGTTCACCCGTGACGCGGTCCATGGTGTAACCAAAACCGTTACGGTCAAAGTGGACAGCAGTTTTATGCATTTTGCCTTTCACTTTTTGATCAGCAAGTACAACTTCGTTGATACCATCATAATCCCACTCATCATGTGGTGTCATTTGGTAAACCCATTTCGCCATACCGGTGTCTAAGTCACGACCCCATAGAGACATTGACCATTTGTTGTCACCAGGACGTTGAACCGGGTTCCAGGTAGATGGGTTACCTGAACCATAGTAGAACATGTTCAGATCTGGATCGTATGAATACCAACCCCATGTTGTACCACCACCAATTTTCCATTGGTCACCTTGCCAGGTTTTCAAAGATGAATCTTTGCCAACCGGCTTCAGCATAGACGTTGTTTTGTTAGGATCAACTAACATTTCATCATCAGGACCCGTGCTGTAGGCTTTGTATTTAACGTTACCATCTAAGTCATAGGCTTGAACGTAACCACGTACACCAAACTCACCACCTGAGATACCGACTAACACTTTATCTTTGAATACAAATGCAGCACCCGTGCTTGTTGCACCACGTTTAGCATCATCACGTTTATCAGACCAAACCACTTTGCCGTCTTCAGCATTTAATGCAACAAGTGTTGTATCGGCTTGGTTCAGGAAGATTTTGCCGTCTGCATAGCTTAAACCACGGTTAACCGTGTCACAGCACATAACAGGTACTGTTTCATCGTAGTTTTGTTTTGGCTCATATTTCCATTTGATCGCACCGTCACTGTTTAAGTCCAACGCATAAACGATGTTTGGGAAAGGAGTATGGACATACATAGTGTCACCGATAACCAGAGAGTTACCTTCGTGACCACGTAAAACACCGGTTGAGAAAGACCATGCCATGTTTAAATCTTTAACATTGTCTTTGTTGATTTGAGTTAATTCAGAGTAACGTTGGTTGTTATAGTTACCTGCTGGCATTACCCAGTTATTCGGATCTTTTTGCATTTGCAATAATTCATCAGCAGCAGCCAAGCTTGGCACAGCTAAAGTCATCATTGCGATTGATAAAGTTTTCAGCTTCATTAGAGTGACCTCTATTAATTGTTATTTAACATGACGGCAACACTGGCCGGTCAGGGAGGACTCTATTCGGCTTTTACCTTCTTTTCATTAGGGAATAATCACCCATAGTTTGGGATATATTCCCAAGCATGGCGGAAAGGCTTCCCACACAATATTAATAAGATTCCTGAAAATAATTGAAAATCTAGTATTAACTGCTGACTACACCGTACTTTATGGCTAAGCGAACCATTTCTGCCGATGAATTAAAACCCAATTTATGTTTTAACATGGTCTGGTAATTAGCAATAGTTTTCGCTTCCAGACTTAACTGGGAGGCAACCTGTGAAATGGTCAGTCCTTCAGCCAACAGCCTGAATATTTCAAATTCCCGCGTACTCAATCTTTGGGTAGGGTCATCGGAGCCAGACACACTTTGCATAGCAATTTTCTGTGCCATTTCAGCACTTAAAAAGTTTTTGCCATTCATTACCTGATGAATAGCCGTCACCAGATCTTGACTATCACCTGATTTGATAACGTAACCTTTTGCTCCAGCACTCATTGCTTGCATCGCTAATGTCACATTTTCATGCATTGAAAAGACAATAATACGAGCATTTCGAAACTTACCACAGATCCTTCTTACTGCTTCCAAACCGCCAATACCTGGCATCGACATATCAGTGATAAGGATGTCGGGTAATAATTCTGTGTATGCCTGATAGGCTTTTTCCCCGCTTGGAATTTCTTTCACAACCTGAAACTCATCGTAACTGTTCAGCATACTCGCTAGACCTGATCGTACAATCTCATGATCATCAGCCAATAGAATCTTAATTTTTGCCATCGATCTCTCCGATACCACACGGCAGCTTCACTTTAATTTTCATGCCTTGTCCTGGCTGACTTTCAATATGAATGTGACCTGATACTGTCTCTACCCGTTCTCGCATACCTAATAATCCATAGCCTTTTTTTATCAAGTTTAAATCGCATCCCTGACCGTTATCCATCACGTCGATAATAATGTCATTGTCTTTTCTGTAAAGCAGAATTTTAGCTTCAACATTGTTACCAGCGTGACGACTGATGTTAGTTAAACCTTCCTGAATGATACGGTAACAGCTTAATTGCATATGCTCATCAAGTAACCTCAAATTACAATTTATGGTCAATTCAAGTTGATGCTGCGGATGGTTATAAATCCAGTCATTAACCAACTCATGTAAACAATGTGCTAAACCAAATTCAGATAAATTAGGGGGGCGTAATTGTTTAAGATTCGATCTCAGAATATCTGACATTCTCTCGCTACGTTGCCTTAGATTAGCGATGGTATTTTCTTTTGTATTGGGATCATCTGAGTGATAAAACTTGTCCAACTCAATACGCATTGTGGTTAAAAGTTGACCGAGCTCATCGTGTAGCTCTGCCGCAATACGTTTTCGTTCGATTTCTTGTAATTCAACGGCTTTTCTCTTTTGTATGTGAAAAACCTTTTTTAAACTTTCACTTGACTCAATAATACGAAAAATAAGGCGTTTGATATTGGATAAGGATAGATAACGTAGACGTCCAGTTTTCTCTTCCTTCTGCCTTGGAAAGTTAAGTTGACCATCAATACGCTCTAAAATGAGTGAGAACAGAAACACGACCAGGCAGCTTGATAATATGAACGTAAATAAAATGGGAATTAATAATTCGGCAATCCCTATCCCAACATATTTCAGCTCATGATATATATCACTGCGAATGATGACTTCACCGACATGCCTGGAGTGAATCACTACCGGCTCAATAATATAAACAGATTTAAGATGAAAGATATCTAAAATGACTTTCATCACTTTTGTCATCACCCCATCAGTATCAGATTGATATTGATGATTACTTTCAATCATAGAACCATCTTGAGAGATGAACTCAATATTCAAACGATCTAAATTACGCCATTGTTGTAGTTCAAATATAGGAATCTGATTTTTATCTGTCTCGGCGATATTAAAATCGTCAATCTGCTCACGAATCATAGATGAAACCAAGGTGGCTTCCTGAGTAGTTTCACGATGGTTAATCAAGTAGATTTGTACTAGGGCTAAGACTTCTAAGAAAATTAGAAAGCAAATTAATCCAGCGATAAATAACGCTACTTTCTGTGCAACTGAGCCGGTCAATATTTTATTCATCAATACCCTTATCGTGAGGCTTAAAAATACCTGTAGTCCCTAACGAAATAAGTTTGGTATTTAGGTTTTCACACCCAAGCACACCTTGCTACATCAACATCCTTAGATATAAACAATGCAGTCGAAGCCGACTATTATAGCTTTTTTAACCACAGACATACCTCAAATCCCATTTTGATTTAGAGATATAAAAAAAGGCCCGACATCAAAAGATACCGGGCCTTTTATTCAGACTAAGATTACGGAGTAATCTACATCATCTGGGTCTTACAGGCTAAATACGCTCAGAACACCACCCAGGTTAGTCCAGCTAGACAGTGCACGGTATGCACCGACTGCGCCAAGACCATCAGAGCTGTTTTCTAAGTCAGGAATCGCCATACCGATACCAGCCCAACCACCTACACCAGACAAGACAGACAGATATTGTTTGCCTTCATATTGGTAAGTGTTGACGTTACCGATGATGCCTGATGCTGTTTTGAAACGCCACAGTTCACGACCTGTTTGTGCATCAACCGCTTTCAGGTAACCTTCCAGCGTGCCGTAGAACACCACATCAGAAGCTGTTGCTAATGCACCTGACCATACTGAGAAACGTTCTGGGTTTGACCATACGATCTTACCTTCACGAGCATCCCAAGCAATGAAGTTACCCATATGAGTACCACCTGGTGCTGGGAACATGTTCAGAGTTGCACCAACGTATGGTTGACCCGCTACGTATTCCACTTCAAATGGTTCATAGTCCATACAAACGTGGTTGGTTGGCACATAGTACAAACCCGTACGTGGCGAGAAAGCCGCTGGTTGTTGGTCTTTAGAACCTAACGCTGCAGGACAGATACCTGTAGTATTCACGTCTTCACCGTTAGCTGCTGTTGAGTATTTTACAGCTCGTTCTGGCAGGCCAGTCTTCATGTTGACACCAGTCGCCCAGTTAACAGCTGGATCATATTTTTCAGCCACTAACAGTTCACCAGTGACGCGGTCCATGGTGTAACCGAAACCATTACGGTCAAAGTGAACGGCTGTTTTACGCATTTTGCCATTTAGCTTTTGATCAGCCAGGATGACTTCGTTAACACCATCGTAATCCCACTCATCATGTGGCGTCATTTGGTAAACCCATTTTGCCATACCGGTGTCTAAGTCACGGCCAAATAATGACATTGACCATTTGTTATCACCAGGACGTTGTACTGGATTCCATGTTGATGGGTTACCTGAACCATAGTAGAACATGTTCAAATCAGGATCATATGAATACCAACCCCAAGTTGTACCACCACCAATTTTCCATTGGTCGCCTTGCCATGTTTTCAAAGAAGAATCTTTGCCAATTGGTTTCAGCATAGAAGTGGTTTTGTTAGGATCAACTAACATTTCATCATCAGGACCTGTGCTATACGCTTTGTATTTCACATTACCGTCAAAGTCATACGCTTGAACGTAGCCACGTACACCAAACTCACCACCTGAGATACCAACGATAACTTTGTCTTTGAATACGTGAGCTGCTGCCGTGCTAGTAGCACCACGTTTTGCATCATCACGTTTGTCAGACCAGACAACTTTGCCGTCTTCAGCATTCAGAGCAACCAAAGTAGTATCAGCTTGGTTTAAGAAGATTTTGCCATCTGCATAGCTCAAGCCACGGTTCACCGTGTCACAGCACATAACAGGCACTGTTTCATCGTAGTTTTGTTTTGGCTCAAATTTCCATTTCATTGCACCGTCGTTGTTTAAGTCCAACGCGTAAACAATGTTAGGGAATGGTGTGTGAACATACATGGTGCTACCGATAACTAGAGAGTTACCTTCATGACCACGTAAAACACCGGTTGAGAAAGACCATGTCATGTTTACGTCTTTGACATTGTCTTTGTTGATTTCAGTTAATTCAGAGTAACGTTGGTTGTTATAGTTACCCGCTGGCATTACCCAGTTATTTGGATCTTTTTGCATTTCAAGCAATTCATCAGCAGCAGCCAAGCCTGGCACTGCCAATGTCATCATTGCTAATGACAAAGTTTTCAGCTTCATTTTTAATCCCTAGTTTTTGATTACAGAACGTGTCGAGAGGAATAACAACGACACGGTTCCCACACTTTATGCTGGTTATGCCCAAGAATCATTACCAAATTTTCCCGATTTTCACAGGAACAAAATAACGCTAACTAAGGAATTAAAACTTAAACAACTGAAATGATTATTATTTCATCAATAATTACTGTTCGGTAATTACGCCATATTTCATTGCCAATCTCACCAATTCAACCGGAGAATGAATATCTAGCTTCTGTTTTAGGCTAGTTTGATAGTTCGCCACGGTTTTTTGACCGATGTTGAGACGACCCGCAATTTCTTCAACCAACTTACCTTCAGCTAATAATCGAAAGACCTCAAACTCCCGAGACGTTAACCTTTGAGTTGGATTGTCATCACCTGTCAAACTCTGTAATGCAACCTTTTGTGCCATATCAGCACTTAAAAAACTTTTTCCTGAAGCGACTTCCTTGACGGCTTTGACGAGATCTTCTGCATTTCCAGATTTGGCGACATATCCCATGGCTCCAGCGGTTAGTGATTGAATGGCATAGGTCGCATTTTCATGCATAGAAAACATGATAACTCTTGCCTCAGGCCAGCGATGGAGAATCCGGCGTAATGCTTCCAACCCCCCCATACCGGGCATAGACATATCCATTACAAGGACATCTGGCTTGTTTTCGGGATAAGTTTGATACGCTTGTTCACCGCTTTCAGCTTCAGCAATGACTTTGATTTCAGCATTTTGTTCGAGTAAACGGCATAGACCTGATCTGACGACGGCATGATCATCAGTCAGCATGACTTTTATTAACTGGCTCACGCATTATCTCCTTGTTTGGGAACCGTCACATCTATAGTGACGCCTTGATTTAGATTAGATGAAATATCAAAAGTGCCCCCCACGCTGTCTAATCGCTCTTTCATGCCTGCGAGACCAAAACGTTGTGTATGTTTTCTGGGGTCAAAGCCTTTACCGTTATCCGTTACAGTCAAATGAATGACTTGATTTTCTTCTTTCAGAACAATCCAAGCTTGCTTGGCCTTGGAATGACGGCTGATATTAGTCAGACATTCTTGTATGACACGATAAAGTGTTAATTGTGCATTTTCTTCCAGAGATGAGAATTCACCATCAAAGTGATATTCCATATCTATATTGGGATGTCTTTCACGCCAACTATCAACAAGTTCCTGCATAGCGGCAATAAAACCAAGCTCATCCAGCCCACCCGGTCTCAATCGCTGTAGCATGGTACGAAGGATATCCATCATCAAACCCACTACTTCATCTATGGCAGTAGCACTTTTTTTAGCTGCTTCCAATTCATTAGTTGACTTGATAACCGAAGCATCGACGTGAATCGCCGTCAGATGCTGACCAATTTCATCATGCAACTCATGAGCGAGGCTTTTACGCTCGGCTTCCTGCAAGCGAATGATTTGTTGAGTTAATCGATGATTATTGCGGATACTGCTCTGCAAAGTGGAAGCCATCATATTAAATTTGTGACTGATACTGGCCATCTCAGGTAATTCAAAGATAGGCAAGCGACTATCCAGATTTCCGGTTTCAATATCGGTAAGTACGGAGATAATCTGATCAATAGGTTTTAAAGCGCGAGCTACCACGAGGTATACCAAAATGTTCACAAATACAAAAAACAAAGAAATCATGGTCAACAACGTTTTTGTCTCTCCCCATGCTTCGGCAATTTCATTGTCTGGTTTTGGTTTAATAACTAGTTCACCAACTTTCTTGGTGTTGACATAAACAGGCAATCTTTCCGGTTTCAAATCATCAAGCGCGGAATACATCTCCTGTCCGAACCAGTCAGGATATGGTTGATGATCATCACTACTCTCACCTTCATTGCTTTCAATAAGCTGATTAGTTGGTCCATAAAACTCTATTCTCAGATGTCTCACACCGGCTAACTTACTCAGCATAAATGGTGACTGAGATTGCTCTGCCAGTGCTTTATCCTTGAACCTAAAATGGCTTAACTCCGCATCTAGCATGTGTAATGCAAAGTCCATTGTAGAAGCCACTTCAGCCCTTACATCTTCACGCGCATTATGGATCGCCTTCACGGCGCCAATAACTAAAATAATTAATAAGACAGCTGTGACGATTAGATTAAGTCTGTATCGGAGATTCATGCAGCAAGACTATGTGAAAAAAACAATCATTTTAGTATTGCCGAGATGTCTTGGAGATAGGAGAAATTCCCTTTTACAAAAGGGATAGGCAAAAAAAAGCCCCTTTGCGGGGCTTTTTGTATTCTCTGTATGAGAAAGGCGTTTAGCGGTTGCAGATGTACATTGTTACTTCGAAACCGAAACGCATGTCTGAATATTCTGGTTTAGTCCACATGATAAATACCTCTTCATTTATTCAACCACTATTGGCTGAATTCCATGGTTCACACTTTACGCAGTTCAGTTAAGAATTCGGAGAGGTTTTTACTCGATAAAACTCAGGATTTTTCTGAATGATGAATACTTAGGCATCGACCAAACCACAGCGGATGGCCAGTCTTGCTAGCTCAGCCGAATTCGATACATTCAACTTCTGTTTGATATTGGTATGGTGGGTTCCTACCGTTTTCGGGCTCAAGTTGAGAATATCGGCAATTTCGTTCACGGTTTTCCCTTCGGCTAGCAGTCGAAATACTTCAAACTCACGTTGACTGAGCACGTCCACGGGATTTTCAGACCCTGTTAGCTTTTGCATAGCGAGTTGCTGAGCGATTTCAGGTGCAATACAGGTTTTTCCCTGAGCGACCATTTCTACAGCTCTCAACATTTCTTCAGGTGCACTTCGTTTAGGTATGAAACCTAAGGCACCGGCTTGCATGGCTCTGGTGGTAAAGACACTATCTTCATGCACACTCAGCACCAGTATTTTTGCTGACGATTCTCTTGCAATAATTCTTTCAATGGCTCCCACACCTCCGATGCCCGGCATAGAAATATCCATTACGACCACATCAGGGTGATACTTATTAAAATCCTGAACGGCTTGTTCTCCACTCCCTGCTTCAGCGATTACCGTGAACTTATCTCCATCCTCTAAAAGACGGCGGAATCCTGCTCTGACCAATTCATGATCATCAACCAACAATATTGTTTTTTTATCCAGACTCATAATAATCTGTCCGTTCTAAGAGGAATAATTACGCTGATCTTAACGCCATGACCTGGCTCACTAATTAGTTGAAACTCACCACCAAGACTCTGCGCACGTTCACGCATACCTAGCAATCCAAAATCAACATCGGAATGCAAGTCTTTAACGACCATGCCTTTGCCGTCATCTTTAATCTCGATAATAAGATTATCAAACTCGCTGTTACTGGCTTTCTGTGTCTTAACAAGCGCATGAATCTGGCTTGCTTCGGCATGTCGAACCGCATTGGTTATGGCTTCCTGCACAACACGGAATACGGTCATATTCATCATTTCATTCAAATTATCCAGCTTTCCAGAGACTTGTATATCAAAGTGAATATCGGGCTCTCGCTCTTGCCAGCTGGTAATCGCCTGTTGCAATGTCGGCACCAAGCCTAAATCATCGAGAGGACTTGGCCTCAGGCGCGTGATCATATTATGCACCACATCGTAGATATGACTCGCTGTATCAATAATTGCTTGAGCACTATTGAATACACGTGGTTCAGTCTGCTCGGTGCGGTTACGGATTAACACGGCATCCGTCTTAATCGCAGTAAGGCATTGCCCTAATTCATCATGCAGCTCTCTAGCAAGATGGCGTCGCTCCGCTTCTTGTACTTCATCCATATGCTGTGTCAGCAAACGTGTTTCCCTGAGTTGCGTTCTGGCAGCTTCAGCCTGTTTTAGTTCGGTGATATCACGCAAGGTACAAATCAGGCCAATAACTTGCTGCTCCTTATCAAACAAGGGCACTGTTGACATGAGAAGTGATACTTTTTCACCATCCGGCCTCAAAAGTGTCGTTTCCATATTTTCAGTGGTTTCACAGTTTTCTAGGATAGACGCTATCTGTTGATGAGACTGTTGGAAACCTAAATTAGCAAGCGCTTCACCTTTTAAAACCGGGGTTTGTTTAGCAAATAAACGCTCTGCTGTCGAATTACAGAAGGTAATATTCCCTGCATGATCCAAAGACAAAATAGCATCACCAGACTGCCTTACTAGCATTGCCAAGCGTTGGTTTTCAGCCATACTTAATTCAAGTGCTTGCCCCATCCGATTAAATGTCTGGCTAATCTGATTCATTTCCCCCAAACTAAAGTCAGGTAAACGTAAATGCAGATCACCTTTCTCAAACGCAGATAAGACCTGTAATAGTCTCTGCAATGGCCTAAGAAACCAGTCTACGCCCCAGTAGAGAAATACGCTGACGAATACAAAAACGACTAGCCCTAAGGCTAAAATCCCTCTTATATCCATCCAACGGTCACTAATTTCCTGCATTGGCGCCGCATAGATGACCATATGCCCAGTACCAAAACGTTTCGATAGAGGAGTAATTTCAGGAAACAATACTTTTACAAACCATTGAGGTGGCTCAACTTTTAGCGTTTCGTCAGGCTCACCTTCAAACAGCAGCCCCTGAGTATCGAACATCAGAATATGTAAACTTCTGATTTGACTTAAGGCCTTGACCATTTCATGAATTTGTTCGTTGATACCGTGGTCACGATTGAGAGGCTTATCAGCTAGAGTTAGGGTGATAAGTCGTGCTGCGGCATTCATGGTGTCTTCGACTTCAACCTGCACTGACTGGCGAGCATTCGATATCAATACACCTGTGCTTGCCAGTAATGAAAGCAACAATAAAGCGGTAAAAAACAGATTAACTTTTAATTTAAGACTCATCGTAACTCAGTTTCAGTTACGCCTTTGGCGCCAAGGTTATCCACCCATCGAATCATAATCTTATCGCCCAGTGCTCCACCAGCTAATTGAAAAGAAAAATAAGGGTTACGTGCAGTAGCCGTTCCACACTTTAACGCCATGACTTCGTTCCCATTTCGCCAGCAACGAATATCCTGAATAAACTCCGCTGGAATCAATTCACCTTTTTCATCCTTGCCTCTTCCCGTATGCATCGGATGGGCAAGCAATAAACGAACGGTGGTATCACCATCTTTCAACTTCGCACGAATTCGATCTCTAGCAGTAATGGCCATTAAGCGCAGCCTCCAATATCCACTGAAATATCACGTGAGGTTTTGTATAACTTACCATCCGCTCTGATAACAGCGATAATTTTTGAATCTTCAGCCACTTTAATCATGCTTTTGAATGGCAGCTTTACATCTGAGGTTAATTCGAGACTCATTGCCAGAGGATTAGGATTTTTCTCAACCAAGATAGCGATACGCTCAATATTTTCCAAAGAAGAGCGCACCTCAAAAGGAACGGAAGCACCATTTACCGCATAGCTGGGTGGTGAGCCTACTTTAAAACTGACTTTATCTTCTGGAATATCTTGAGCCTGTCCTAGCAGTGCTAACAAGGCATCCTCTACTGTATCAGCTGTAAAGGCATCAGAGGGCCAATGAGCTAACACTCTCTTGGGAGCTAATAAGCCCGTACTTGCGACCAGAGCCAAGGTCGATGCAGAAATAGCACTCTTTAAAAAATGACGTCGGCTTTTATTTGAATTATCCATCACGTTTAATTTTCCATTTCGCTCATGGCATTCTCAACCTCTCTTAATCGTGAAGCAATTTTTGATAGTTGATATTCATCACGACCTGCTGCCTCTGCTGCCAAATGCAGCTGATCGGCAGCCGCTTTAAGTAAACCAGATTCGTAATAATATTCTGCTAGCCAAGCGTGGGACTCACTTTTTTGTCCCGTATCACCTTTTGCTTGCGCCATGAGTTTATAAATCTGGCGCCCCCCTTCACCTAACTCTATCTGGGTTTGCAATAGCTTAGCGGCTTCTACTGGCCTAGCCGTTCTTAATAGAGCATGCACCTGATTCAGAGTCAACGCCCGGTCATCTGGATATAGGCGCTGATTATCCTCGTAAATATCCAGTGCTGCTTTTACTCTACCAACAGATAATTCAATGTCCGCTAGAGCGAGCTGATAGGCTAGGCGATCAGGTTCCCTTTCGATTAATGGCATTAAACGCTGCCGAGCCGCTGTGTATTGTGCATTTTTAATCAAGGCCAGCACATATCCATAATTGACAGGGTCCTTGTTCGTCAGCTCATCTCTAGTCAACTGGTGCTGATAATACTTAATGACTTCCTGAATATCTTGTGCCGTCATCACACGCAGCTTTTCTTTAATTAAATAGAACTGTTCATGATCGGAAAGCCGAGGCTTAACTTGATATTGTGAGGCTCTACCTCTGGAGTCGGCGATACGTGACGTAGTAACAGGGTGAGTCCGTAAAAACTCTGGAATAGCATCCCCCCCATAAAATCGACTTGCTTGTTGTAGCTTCTCAAAAAAGCTCGGCATGGCTTCCGGATTAAACCCAGATTTAACCAGTGTTTGCATACCAATGTTGTCAGCTTCTGCTTCATTCGCTCTAGTGTAATCAATCTGACTCTGAATACTCCCTGCCTGCACAGCCATAATGGCAGCCGAACCAGCTTTGGGATCTGCCGCCCCTAATAACGCAGCCGCTATCATGGCTGCAGTACGAGGTATAGTCATACGCTTTGAGTTCTCAAAACTTCTCAAAATATGACGTTGAGTAATGTGAGCTATCTCATGCGACATAACAGAAGCCAATTCGTCTTCATTGGCAGCCGTTATGATCAAACCTGAGTTGACACCAACATAGCCACCTGGAGTGGCAAAAGCATTAACGGCACCATCTGGCAACACAAAAAAAGTGTAGTTTAAATTAGGCTCATTACTGTTTGAGGCCAATCGATACCCCAAAGATTGAATGTAACTCGTCACTTCAGGGTCTTCGACCAGCTCTGTGCTTTGTTGTAATCGCCAGAAAAAAGCCTGACCTATCTCCTGCTCTTCTCGGGGAGAAATCAACTCACCGGCACTATCGCCCATTTCAGGTAAAGCAATATCCAGCGCCCAGCTTGTGCTCAGATGACAAAAGAAAAGTACGCTGACGATGTGAAATATTGTTCTCATAAGCTAAATAGACCTACCACAAAGGCGCACGGTTCCAGCAAGACAGTGAATACAAATCCGTTTATCATTGCGTCACATTTTAAGAATAAATTGGACAACTAGTATGTCAGAATTTCATAAAGAAATTGATACATCCGGACTCAATTGCCCTCTTCCCGTACTGAAAGCCCGAAAAGCACTCGCAGACATGGCATCTGGGCAGCGGCTTTTGTTAATTGCGACCGATAAAGGTGCCAACAAAGATATTCCCGCTTTTTGCAAAATGACGGGTAATCAGTTGGTTGATACTTCAGAGGTCGATAACAAATATCACTTCATCCTCGAAAAAGCCTAAAAGACAGCACTTTCGTTCGCTTCTCGACCTGTCGAAACAGCCCTGTTCAGTGTCTCAAGATAGTCGCTATAGAACGTTGTATGGGTAGAAAAACTGCAGCAATGAATGTGTCAGTTATTGAAAAAATAAGATAAATGGCGTCCCCGACAGGAGTCGAACCTGTGGCCTTCCCCTTAGGAGACGGATTTAACCTTTTGTTTTATAAAGGGGTATTCTATAACACCCTGATTTTACTATCACTTAGTATAACGACTAAGCACACTAAGTCACGAATAATCACGTTGTTAGTGTCCCAAATTTGTCCCAAATATTCTAATCTTTTGAGTGTGTATTAACGACAAATACTTGCATTTGTTTTATTCTGAAAGAGAATCTGGAATCTTAACCACTATGGAGAGTGATGTGAAATTATGTAAATCTTTTCTTACTGCAATTTTTTTTAGTTTTGCTGTAACCGGCTGCTCAAGCGATCAAGCCAGCGAAAAAAACTTTAAAAATGTTCTTCAAAATTACTACAACTCTTTAGATAAACCCGCGACTTGCATATCAGCAGGTCTAAAATTCCCTTACGAAAATCAGAAAACATTAGATTGGAACATCGGCGGTGCTTCTCTCGAAGATAAGTTAGGTGCCTTGAATGATGCCGGATTAATTGAACAAGCTGGCGATGGTTATTCTTTATCTAGCACTGGCGAGAAATACTATGATGGGAGTGGTAGCTTTTGTTATGGCAGTATTCAAGTAACAGAGGTCACTAACTTTACTGAACCTAACACGATGCGGGGATACACGGTGTCTCGTGTAAATTATGTTCTCAATGTCAGTGATCGACCAGAGTGGTCAAAAAATGAAAACCTGAGCAAGATTTTCAAGATCACTGAATCAGGCTTAAAAGGTGGATACGGTAATACCGAACCCAAACATGCAATGATGCTTATTAAAACGAATAAGGGATGGGTTACAGAGAAAGAAATGTAAACAAGGCCATTACCTACCCCCAAAAAAAAGAAGCCTCTAGAAAGAGGCTTCTTGCGTTTTATCTAATCCAATAATTTTTAGTAGCCCCGAACTATCATTTTTATAGTTCGAGAATGATTCTGAACAATATTGTAAATTCTGTTAGGTTCCTGAGTTGGAAAAAACACAGCCCTTGAGTAAAAATCGATTCATTGAAGAAGAAATAGATTGCATTCTATCTTTCTCTGAAACCAATGGTTTTCCAAGTACATGTAGTAGCTGTCGTGATGACACGGTATATGAAACATCGCCAGGAAATCTAGACAACAGTCTGTAAACAACTATTTCACAATGATAAAATTCAACCTCTTCAGAAACACCTGCAGTTTTGAAAAGATCTTTCAACATGGTGTATGCCAGTTGGTATGGACCTCTTCCTCCATAGCCCCATGCAAACTCACTATCATTGTGTGGGTCACATAAAATTTTTGAGGGATCTCCCCACAATCCTAGCTTTTGTGAAAGGCTCGTTTTATCTGAAACGTACCCTGAATCATGTATGAGTTGCCTTTTAAGGCTAATCCCATCCTCCGTATCTAAGTGATACAGAACCAATGTATTCAAATTGATTTTTGTTTTTTCATAATACCTATAATGTTGTATTGATATGGGCTCTATATGAACTAGCGGCAAAAACACATTCATAATAGGATCAGCTAACTTTAAAGTTTTTGCTATTACTTTGGCCAAGTCTCCCCATGAAAAACCTAATTTCTCAAATTCATTTGATAACTTTTGATACCCAGCCAAGACAGCAATTAATAACTTTTCAGGCTCTTCAACTTCAACAATGTCATTACTCACGCATGCAAGAGCCATTGCTCCACTGCCGATAGGAAACTCTGCACTTATTAGAAGTCCCAAGAACCTAAGTAAGTTTGAGGGGGTGCCCACTAAATTTTTATATTCTGAATGAAATCTGCGGTACTCTGCCTCCGTTAAATCTCTGTGTGGGTCGTCAAAAATATTTTGATGCAGCCTTGCAGAAACAAACAGTGTAGAAATCATGATATCAAGATACCAATCACATAAAGCCGATTCGTCACTTAATATTTTATCCGTGACGGAACTGCACAAGAACATTGGTATAGCTGATACGCTATGCGTACAAAGTAAAGATAAAGAAATGTCGTTTACTGCGAAATCTTTTTGCCACGTTTTTTCCCCTTCATAGACAAAAGGAATTCGCCATTTTTTTGCAATTTCACTCAAACATCGTTCTGCCAGTCTTTCTTGATCATCCGGAGCCAGCAAAGATGGCCTAAGTTCAGCAGATCTAGCACACAAGTAACAGTCGAGTGCTGTCAATAGCGCTGGTATGCCTATAAATGAATGATCTGGAACGAGGAATTGCCCTGAGTCAGGTGAAGCAATGCACAATTTCTCTCTCTTGCTAGGAGGGGGATCGCTTTTTCTCTTTAACCAACGACTAAAAGTGGTTGGATCGCAAAAGTATTGCTTTTCATTGTCAGTAGTTGGATCGCAAAAGTTTTGCTTTTTATTGCGAGTGGACATGCGAATGGACAGTGGCAACCTATTATGGACAAAGTTATAAAGATCAATATCTCTTACAGCACCCATGTCCGTGATCTCTTGACTTAGACAGAACTCTCTTTTCAATTGGAAAGCCCATGCCTGAAGTCTAATTTCCCATGTTGGTAATCGAGTAGCCTCTTTTGGAGGTCTTCCTGCCATTTTGCACTCCTGCAAAAAATACATTCTAAAGAATCAATTCTTTACCTTTTTCTACTGTCACTTGAAGCATAACATGCACCAAAACCATCCGATATCGTTCTGGAGCATAATTTCATGTCATTCAATGATACTCATTTACTTACTGTCGCAGAGCTGGCAGATGTCCTTCACATGGATGTAGGAACAATAAGAAACCGTTTAAGCAGAGGAGACGCCATGCCACCCTCGATCAAAATCGGACGTCGTCGACTATTTCCGGTAAGCGAGCTAAGTAAGTGGCTAACAGCACAACTGACGTCAAATGAGCAGGAGGTTTAGGCTGCCAATTAGTGGCATTAAACCGACCTTTTCTTCCTAATAAACGTCATTTGACCAATATCTATGAAACCAACTAATGACCTAAATTGGTTCCGAGTTATTCGGGCAACGCTCACCACCATGGCAAGTGCCCTAAGACAAAAGAAAATAAATACGACGGATATTTATTTGTATCTTTTGATTAAGTCTTATGCCAATTACAAAACAGGTGAGGTAGAAATTGCTGCTCCAAGACTGTCTGAAATGGCAGGTTTATCGACTGCTACGATTAAGCGCTCTATATCGAACCTGGTAAAGAATGAATATCTCAGAAACAAGTCACGTAACGGACAAGTTAATCAGTACCACTTAGTTGAGCATGTTCCACTAGTCGTTGATGGTGAGCCGAAATTAGCTAAGTGGGAATACGCACCTGCTACTGAGACGAAGGTTCGAGATGAAATAAAGAAATATCTAGCCGGAGGTGAGCTCTCCAGTGATGTATCTGTCAGCATCGAGAATATGACCATCAACTTCTATAACAACGTGGTTAATATCAACATCAGTCATGACGTTGATCTAACAAAAGAAGAAATGGACTCAATTTTAAGCGCCTTGCAAAACCCGAAAACACCACCGAATTTTAGAAAAAAACTTACCGAACTTTATCCACAGCTCAAAAATGAGCCGGGTCAAATATGATATGGGGGTAGTATCAAATATGAGCTGGGGGTCGTATCAAATATGATACGGGTCTCTTCCTTATATATAGATATATAGATCTTTTAGAGTAAAAAAATTGTGGATAACTGAAATTTACTTAACAAAGAAGCGAGCAAATGAATAAAAACACTGTTTCTATGATTGGACTACATGTATCAAAAAATGAAATCACAGAACTACCTGATGGCCTTTTCTTAATCGAAAAGACTTACAACGGACAAAAGTTCTCTGTCACCCATGACGATCTGACTGCAGGTATTGAAGCAATGAAGTCATTGATTGAAAGCAACTGCATGCGAGCAATAACTCAGCCTTCCCAATAATGACATTACTACATTTCTGTATGCGTGAATCAATGAGGCCTGACTCACGCATGACTTTATGTGAGCTCATATCGCATTAGATATCGCATGTAATCGCGTTTTTAATACGACGTGGTTGATTCTGGACGAATTCCCAACCACCTCGCAAAACGCTGATATAACAGTCAAAAAAGAGCGTTTTTTGCCTGCCTGGATAATGCCCCTGATGAAAATGGAGCAAATAATGATGATGAATTTGAAGCGCCCCCGTCAGGACTGCACGCAGCCTGACTACCTGCTTCGCAGGCTTCGGCGAAACCACATTGCATGGGGTTATTTATCGCCTCGGTTGTGGCTTGAGGCCGCAACTCTCGCTGGACGCTCGACCCACGAAACAGGTAGTCAGGCTGCGTGCGAAATGATGGTTAATGATGACATTACTTGTTATGCGTTGATTGATTATCGCTGTGCTTAACCTGGATGGCACTTGCATGACGGGGGCGCAATCACTAACGCATATTTTTGGCTTGGGCCAAAACCATGCTTGTTCAGCCTAGGGGCTGACCATAGCGATTAGTGACAAACTTGGCCGTTTGTCATTCCGTCAGATCCTGAACGGAAGCTGACGGAACGAGCATCACATTTATGCCTTTGGGAAGGCACAAATGAGACCGCAATTTCTGGCTGAAATTGCTCTGCTCGCATCCAGGTGGTTGGCCACCAGGTGTGATCGCCCTTGTGGTTTATCAATCACAAGGGCGATGCACTGACTCATTCGCTTTTTGATAGAAAAAGTCGCGAATGTCGTCATTGTGTCAACGCTATTTTACTAGGCCGCAAAATAATCGATGACACAAGTTAGGTCTCTATTTTTCGGTTCCGAAAAATAGCTGATCTTTTGATTGAAGTCTGTGCTTTTTCGGAACCGAAAAATCAAGTATAGGGAGAATGTTTATGGATAAACATGCACGATTTGAAGAAAAACGGGATTTTCTGATCGAGTGGGTTTTGGAATTTCACTACACCACTCCCAGAATCCTATGCTCTGCTCTCGGGCTCAACCGACAACATCAGAGCAATTTCTTTGCATCTTTAAAAAAGTCAGGCCTGTTCAAATTTATCCGGCACCCTTTTATCAGAGAGAACGTCATTATTTTGTCTCACCAAGGGCGAAACTATGCGTTCCTGCTATCAGAGTTAGCAGAGTCGTATTCCATGACAGAGAGTCGAATCACCGGCTCCAACCTGATACATAACCTCAATGTTCAACAAGCCGTAATCTCACGTGCGGATCTGAGTCGTCCATTCAACTTCCGATTTGATAAACACGTCACTGAAATTACCAAGGGCAAGCGTCCAGATGCCGTCTATATGAAAAATGGTGTCTGGCATGCCTTAGAGGTCGAAATCACTCAGAAAAGTCGTAATCGTATCTACGCGGGCTTTCTTGAACAGATTGAAAATATGAAATCGGAGCATTACGAACATGTTGAATACATTTTCCCTTCAGCGTCGTTAATGAGTCGTTATCAGAAACGGTTTAACGACGACTTCTGGCCAGTCGTGTATCGAGATAAAACAGGGAAATTCAAGCAGCAAATCCGCGACGGTGAGCTTGTGATGGCTGATGCTCGAAGCGACAAAATCAGGCAACGCTTCTCATTCACCACAGGTATGCCTTATCAGTAAACAGGTGCATAAGGCTGCAATGGAGCACCTGGATCAGACAAGTCTGCTCGCAGTCACCCTATCTTAGGGTCTCTTTTTTAACTGGAATTAATTCAGGAAACAACCATGAAAAAACACATTATTGCTGCAGTTATTTTCTTCAATAGTCTGTGCTCTGTGAACGTCTATGCAACGGGTATCCCGGTTGTTGATGTGGCTCACATCGCAGAAACCGTCCTGCAATATCAACAACAGTTGAGAGATTACAAAGAATACATGATCCAAACTGGATTACAGGAGAGTCAGATGATGCAGATGCTGACCGACTACCAACAAGTTCTCAGGGAGTACGGTCACTATCTGAATCAGATCCAAGGATTACAGAATCAGATCTCAGCAAGCGAATGGGATATGTTGATTGGCACTGTTGAGCAATTTTATGGCAGTGCTGATATATCGGTTATCCCTTCCATGGATCACACTTCACCGACATATCAAGAAGATGTTCGTAGCGTTCTGAACGAATATGGTCTTGCCCCCAAGTCGACAGACGATGTCATCACTAGATTTGAGTCAGCCGGTGTCACAGACACGGCTGCATTTCAATCCAATATGGATCAAGCCAATCAAACCTATTCCAAGTACTCCAATCAACTTGAAATGGTGGCTTCCAATAGACAACAGATCGCCAAACTTCACAGGATAAGAGAGAGAAATAAATCCCTGCTTAAATCGCTTGGGGATGAATCTGATCTAGCAACACTTCAACAAATAGCATCCCAGCAAATCATGCTTTCCAATCAGCTGGAAGGTCAGGCAACGATGCTCAATCAACTGCTACAAACCTATGAGCCCCCTTCAGCGCTCTATGCAGCTCAAAAGGCGAAGCGCCTAGAAAACGAGGCCGCCAGGTTGGAGGCAGTCAAAGATAATAAACCTGAGTTATCTGGCATTACTAATTGGGCAGACTTGGGGCTGTAAACAAAAGGAATTGATGATGAGAACTCTAGTTTTTGGCTTACTGGCAGCCATGATGCCAGCGCATGCAGAGATAATCACCAGTGATGACGCGGTCATAGATACTGACTACGCCATAGTTGAAAAAGCAATTGATAAGGCACGTGAGAGCGAGTGTAAAAAAGTACCTGTTGTAAAACGACTCGATTGTTTTACACGAGTTGAGCGGCCCTATCGTATAGATGGACGAATCAGAGGAACACCTGAATACCTTGCCAAACACTTCATCAACAAAAGCGACGAAGATATCACTCGAGCTATTGAGGCAATTGAAACTCAACTCCAAAACGCTAAAGATGCGGACTTGTATAGCTCTGATGAAATCCAACCGGGGGAGCTGACTCAATTCAAGCTGAAGTATGAAATCAATCAGCTTATTTACCTGCGTGATCATGACCCTGACCGTCATTGCGTCATCTCACTGGATGAAAAGCAAAAGGCCTTCATCGAGAGCAGAGAACCGGAGTGCGAGTAATGTATAAAAGCAAAGTTCAAAAGGAATATGAACTCCACAAAAAAGCATGGGTTCTGGGGTTTCTGACAGGCTTGCTGTGGCTGTTATTAGACTCAAACATGGCTATTGCTGCAGATGTCGACTATGGCAGTTACAAAGTGGCTCATAGCTCATTTGAGACCTTTCTGAGAGAAGTGGGCTCGTATGTAGAGGCGTTGTTGGCACCAGACTCCAAGGCTGCACAGTTTATCAATGCTGAATTTATCACTTTCGCTACTATTCGGTTATCAATGATCCTGTCCAAGTGGGCTATGGACAGCGCTGAACTCATTGATATTTTTGCCGTTGTTTTACTTATCTCAATCGTGCAAATTCTGATTGATTTCTACGATATCCTGACCACAGGTTTACTCACCTGGTCTGGAGATCTTGCCGGCATAATCCAATACACCATCGTTGGCAATGATGACGTGTTTTTTATCACGTCATATCTCAGCAACGTAGTCGATAAAATCTCATTTACTGATGATAGCTGGAGTCTTATGCCTGACTTGATGAATGTTTTGATGCTGTTCATCTGCACAGGGTTATTGTGGCTTGTCAGCATTGCCGCATTCTTCGGAATGGCATGGTCAATATGGGGCTTTGCCCTGGCAAAACTCATTGGTTGGTTTTTCCTGCCTTTCCTATTGTTGGATAAAACGGCGACCTTGTTTGATGGCTGGCTTCGTTTCTTTCTAGGCTTTTTATTTTATGCCGTCATTATCCGAGTAAATGGTTCCCTGGTTGCCGTTATGATGAAGGCCTATTTTGATATCCCGTTGGGTGTCGATGCAGAAATCCAAAACATTGTCATAACCGCCAATTCATTTTCAGATGTTGGGGCATTGATGTCGATGTGCCTTGTCTCCATACTGGCACTATTCGCTACAGGAAAATTTGCCGTAGCAATTTCTGGTGGAGTAGGTGGTTTTGGTGGCACGCTTAGCCAAGTTGCCTTAGCCGGTGCAGGTGGAGTGAGCCGCTATCTCAAATAGTGAATGTGGTTATCATGGATATCGAAAATATTATCGCACTTTTCATCATCATCTTGATGGGGTGCGTCTTTGCCTACTGGATTATGAAGTGTGAAGCATCTGAGGATGCTCACACACACCTTGAGGCGAGTCCAGAAAATAAACAACGGCTGGATGAAGCTATCGAGGAAGTAGAGAAATACAATAATCATTAATCACACTGAGAAAAGGATTTCTTATGTCATTTTATGTTTTAGCTGTGAAGCGATATGGCGTGTGTGTGGTCACCTGAACTGAGTGAGTCAACCCTAGGTCAGGTTTATCACTTCGCTGAAATGGTCCACTGTGATGGAGATAAGATCACTGACAAAAAGATTTTGAGCGTGACCGACAAAACACATGATCTATCTAAGCAAATCTCGCAGCTAAATAATGATGGCAATATAGGCTCTTCTCCCAACTGACTCCGTTATTTTCAACTACAGGGAATCACTACATTCATATTGGGATATTGCCTGAAGCACTGGAACAGGGAATTACTACATTAATGCTTAAGTGGAACGCTTAGTCGTAGAGGCCCTGCCAATGCTGAGTTACGCTACAGGGAATCACTACATTAATAATCATGATGCCTAAACCAAGAGATAGCTACAGTATTCAGGTAGCCTGATTGCTGTAGCTATCAGACAAGCGAAGCGCGGCAGATGAAGAGCTATCATAAAACGCGAGTATTACACTGCCAGACTGTCGGGATATATAAAGCACAGTGAAATACTGACTTGCCAGTATTTTCAGACGCTTGTTCATAAACTCTATGCCGGCGGAGAGTGGCTGCGCGATAAAAACAGAGTACCGAAACTTAACTGGAGAGTCGCGGCCTAGCAAGCTGGAACTATACTCAACTTGGGAAATCAAGACCAGTCTAGGCATTGGTTCCTAGACTGATCTCGCCATCGATTTCCGGTAGGCATAGTCAATCGAAACTTATCATCGCCACAGATTAGATTAAGACCTGACTCTCGGCATTACTGTACCAATTAATTAGATCCATCAACTCATCAACACTCTCCAACTTCCATACCATGGCCGGGAACCCTAGCCGTAGCTTTGGCGTATTTTTTCTATTTAAGTTGGAATTTCTTGGTTCAAGTGATGAGTAATTTTTTTCTGGCACTAGACCTATAGCGTCATAGCCATCCACTTGCTCCGTCCAAACCGTTAAGGACTTGGTTGTTCTCATAAGGGCAAGCTCAAGACCATTCGGAGCACGATAGCCTGCAACATACTTTGTTGGCTCGGTTATAAGCGTGAAGACATTACCAAGTAGCTGCTCTGCATCAGCAACTTCACCTACAGAAGTGTCATGCTGTAGCGGCTCAGGAACTGGTTGTATCGCTCTAGTAGCCACCACTTCAGAATCATCCGATTCAACCATTTCAGTAGCATCTGCAGAAGGAGCTACGATCCGTTCTACTGGAGCAGGCGTTGTCCTATCGCTTACGGCATCAGGAATATAACGTTCACTGGTTACTACCCCAAGGTTCTCCAAGATAGGGCGGAATTTCTTGAGGATGAGCTGCTTTCTCGCCTCTATGAATAGCTCATAATTCTCCAGCTTCCACAGCTCTGGGTTATCAGGTATCAGGTGCAAATCTAGATAATGTCTGGGCTTATCTGAGAACCATTCTTCCGGCAAGGTATCGTTTTTGTTCTGGAAGCCATTCTCATCAGATGTAAGCAACATACAGTTGGCAATCTGATCTCTGGCCCCCGCTTGGTAGCGCATGACCCATTTACCCGTTTCCGGTACTTCAGTCTTCTGTGATCGCAACATCGATTGAGGAAAAATATGATCAACTTCTGGTGAGTTACCCTGGTAAGACGGGTTGTAATCAAACTCTCTGTACCAGAGGTTAAATAAAAGATGAATGTTTTTTGATCCGTAGCTGGAGTGCAAAATCGACTCATCTGAGACATCCATGTTTCGACCATCGTTATGAATAACATCAAACATGGACTCGGCAATCATGTCCTCGTCTTTGTTTATCCTCTTGATACATTTATCAATAAGATTATCTGGTCTTCCACTAAACGCGCCACAGAGTAAGGTCCTGAAAAGGTAGGCATCTACGTGTCTGTTTTTCGCCCACTTCTCTGGATATTTATATCTTAAATAGATCAGGGGTATCAGACCTAAATATGATGGCAAGGCATGATCTGATTTGATGTAAGTCTTGCCATAGAGATAATCTCTCACAGCCTTAATTGCATTTGAAATGTCTTCCCAACGCTCAATGATCTGGCTCTTTGTTGTCTCTTCACGGAATTTTCTTACATCGTAGGCTGCGCCTTTATCCAGCAATACTAAGCAGGTCTTCAATATAAAGTCCCTACTAAATTCATAACCGGTAGCATTGAGTTCACTGATAAGATCTTCCATCGCCTCATCCGCATCCTCCCATGAGGCTGTAAGCAGTGAGAACAATAGATCAGACTTACCGAGCTTTGTGCCGCCAGAGTTAGCACGAATAAAGATCTCTACAACATCATCTTCAGAGTAGGCATCTGGATTATCAATGCTATCTAACTCTTGGTAATTGACGGCCTCTTGGTTGACGAAAACGTTATGAGCACGCCAGATATTTTCCTCCATTATTCTATGGCTTTCATCTGAAGCAGTAGCAGAGGAGGTCGTTATAATGTGGTCAGCCAATTGACTGGGCATAACCCTGTTAGAAAAAACAATTTCTTTGAAGTTGACCCATGGAAAGCTCGCTTTTTCTGGCTCCATAAACTGAAAACGGTATCTCATCTCCTCTGGATTTTTCTGTCCCCCACTCAGTATATGGAAATAAAGCTCCTTCTTGTTATAGCTTCCCTTCAAGGCTATAAAGAGACTCTGCAGTCGCTGTTGCCCATCCAGCACCAACATTTTGGTCTTTTTATCCTCAGGCACATGATAATTAGAAAGTTTCACACCATCCTTATAAAGATCTATGAAACGTCTTCTTTTAATTGCAGACTGTGTTCGCCATACAAGCAAAGTACTGATTGGATACTCTCTCATTAGAGAGTCGAACAATTTCTCGATCTGCTCTTCCTTCCATACAAAAGGCCTTTGGATATTAGGTAACCAAAAACCACCATCTTGCTCTTCATTATTCAGATAACCGACAGCCTTACGAATTGATACTGATTTATTCTTCATGTTTTTTCTTTTTAGTTCTCACCAAAGGGCCTGCTTGTCGAGGGTGAATGACTTAGAGGGGCTACTCACAATTTCATTAAGCCTCGTTTAAGTCGCCCCACAAACCACCAATAGTTTGTATTGGTGACCAGGACAGCCTACAAAATCTAAAACTGAGTCTATTTAGGCATGGAACTCATTTTTGTTGATACCTCCAACGCTGGGCAACTTCAGATAAATTATCTATAATCATCGCCGGTTCTTGCCAACCACCATCAAAATCGATGTCGTTGGATCGAGGCACCTGATTTTCTGAAAGATCTCTAATCATTATTCTTGATGGTAATGTAGCCGCCTGACCTACAAAAATCGCTTCCTGGCGTCGTAATCCAGACAACATTTTTGTTAAACCCGACATTGTGTCTGGCAATATGGACCTAACATGCTCGCGATCGGCATCATTTGTTATACGTAGTACGATCCAGGAGTTGCATTGTGATAGAACCGTTGCTTCAACTTCACTAGGTCGTTGTGACACTAGGAGTAAGCCAACACCGTATTTTCGCCCCTCTTTAGCGATTCGCCTAACAGCATTCTGAGCAGCCTCGTATTGAGCTTCTCCACGGTTTGGTACATAACGGTGGGCTTCTTCACATACAAGTAGCACCGGGCTGTTTTTTCTCTCTTCCTCGCTTTGCCAGACTTTCATCTGAAAAATCATGCGTGAAATTGCAGCACTGGCTGTACCCGCAACCTCATTAGGCACGCCTGACAAGTCAACAATTTGTACCTTTGATTGATCCGTCAAAAACTGGTTCATGATTTCAGGTAATGGATCACCTTCACCATTCCATAAATCCATCATAAACCTCAGACGTCCATCTTTGAGTAATGAGTCAATCTTCCGGATTACCTTGTTAAAATCCTCATGCTGACTTCTATTGTTGTTATCTGGTCTTTGTTTATTTATTGCCCCAACCAGTCCCACTTCGTAACGGTTGCCATCAATCTTTCCAAAATCATCAAGCCCTATCGTAGAGCCCAACATGTAGGGTACAGGTGAGTCTACGGTAAGTTTGGATGTATCTAGATCAAGAGCTTTCGCGGCCTGCTCACGAACATCAATCAAAGCATTTTTTACAATGTTTGACTGGGACGTGGCCGCGAACTCTGTTTTGCCTATGAATAGGCTAAGTGACTCTTCTAAATCTAAGAGCCAGTATGGCAACTTTAAAGAGCCCTCATCTGTTGAAAGCCTTTGGTGTCCATCAAAAGCTTTTCCATACTCATTATGGGGATCAAGAATGATAATTTGAGGATGCCAGTTAGCATATTGGGCTTCATTACCACGATCCAAAATGCTGTGAATGATTG
Organism: Methylophaga thalassica; assembly: GCF_030159795.1. NCBI lineage: Bacteria > Pseudomonadati > Pseudomonadota > Gammaproteobacteria > Thiotrichales > Piscirickettsiaceae > Methylophaga > Methylophaga thalassica. The sequence continues at coordinate 571,951 of NZ_BSND01000005.1, forward strand.
CTGCTACAGTACCTGATTTACCAGCTCCTGTTGAACCTAACACTGCTGTGTGTTTACCCAACAGCTCATTCAAATCTGCATAACATGGTGCTCCACCTGACCCGACATGGTAGCCCAAAGAGATAACAGCGCCATTGGCATCACCATATATAAAACGTAACTCTGACTTGGGCGTAATATAAAGCGTTTGCTGAGGCAGAGGATAAGTGGCAACCCCTCTGTCGAATTTTAATAGAGCTTGGCCATCATGATTTTGAGCCCACTCGCTCTCCCCAAAAAGGTCTGCCTCAATAATTCGCTCATCTGCAGAGGCCGATAACGCTAACCCCTTCTCAACTTGATAGTCAGCTTTCATCCTCAAACGGCCAACTAATGCATAGATCGACTTTCTTCCGAAATGGACTTTAACTATCGAGCCAAACTGACCAATGGGATAGGTTTCACCTGCATAAACTCGGGATAACTCTGAAATGTTTGGATCTAGCTCGGCAATTAACCGTGAACCGTCGACTTCTATAACTTTGCCTATGGCCAGGTTTTCAATTGGCTTTCCATGGACTGAGTCAGGCTTACTCATTTTTTACCCTCCAAAATGGAAGTTATATGTTCAAACTGCCACCAAAGAAGTGGATCATCAGATCGCCGAACATCGCGCCCATGGAAAAAACCTTTATTGGCAAAAATAAGTACCTGTTCAGTTATGCTTTCATCTTCATGCCATTCTTTTAATTTCCCGGCTGGCTCATCCTCATTTGTAAATGCAATCACCGTCAGATCGCCAGATGAGGCCTTCAGTCCACGCTCTATTTCGATATTGATATGGGAGTCACCAAAGCTATAACCGCAAATAACTAAGACTCTTTGAGTACCACGCTGAGGGTTTAGGACTCTTCTGGCTCGATCAGCAAGCTGAGCATATGGATCTAATTGAGTTTCACGATACTTGGTTGAGGCTGGCCAAATTAGAATTCGTTGCTGACCAATATCGCTAGGCTCAATTCTCATTGGGACACGTTGAGGCAGTGTGCTACCTGCTATTTCATACCAATCAATTGATCCGTGTAATTTGTATACCCTTGCTCCAAGATCTGAGCGCTCAAATGTGTCAGGATTCCACCAAGCACATACTCCGCCCTCCATCCCATCTGAAAAAGGTATTTGGGCCAATGCTAAAGAATCCTCAACAAGCGTGTCATAGTTCAAAATCAGGTAGTCTACAGATTGCGCTTGTGAATACTTCCCAGGTCGTGCTGAGTGCTGGTTAACTGCCGATACGAAGCGTTTATGTGTATGAATATTTACAGATGCTCCGATAATATCGGCCACTGCTTTCTTAATGTGCTCAATAGCCGATAGTAGTTCTGGCTCTGTGTAGTCATTTCCACCAATTGATACGGTCTGACTGGCAGCATTTCTAGACTGTCGTCGACTGGCAATCGCGGTTAAATCAACTAGTTCACTCAGATAATCTTCAATATGCGCAGGAGGCTCAGCTCCTTCAAATTCATCCTTTATTGCTTGCAGAATGGCAGAAGCACCACCATCAAGCTCACCATCGGCTAGAACTTTTTCAGTCAGCTCCGCAGTTAAAGGTAAACTGGCACATTTGCTACAGCCAGCACCAAGCAGGAAAGCTCTGCCACTCTGAGATAAAAGCTCATCTAGGCGGTGAATTACTTCATCAAATGGTTTTTTGAAAATAGGGGAAAGAGGATCTTCTGCCATAGTGCTTCCTTGCTTATAGTTTGTACTTTATGGGCTTAGACACTGTACCGTCATAAGCTCCAGTATCCAAGTGTATATACAATTCACCCTAATCACTTCTGCTATGTCCTTATCAGAGACATCAACTGGGTCATGTAATCGTGGTCAGCCATAAATAGAACGTGCCTTTGAGCAAGCTCATCATCTGTCATTTTCCAGCGGCCGGCTATCTCTAAGCGACTTGATTTTGGTGGGCCTAAAATCACGCTTTCAAGAACGACATCGGTATCTTTCAGCCGGCTCTCAAGCTCTTTGATCCGTTCTGCGAACTCAATCTTTTCACTACCAGGACCTTCATGTTGAAGACCATGAGGATCGATAAAAACGATCTTCTGCTTACCTTGGTGGACACGCCATAAGATAAAGTCTGGCCAAAAGCCTCCGGCTTCAAAAAAGCCGACACCATGGCGAACAAGATTCCTTAAAAGATAGAGCTGCTCTCCAGAGGCATCCAAGCGGGCCTGATTGGTGGTAATCCAGGTTTTTAGATCTTCCACAAACTGGAACTCACTATCTTCCAGTACAACAGGCTCAACTTTTATTCGGTTGCTTCTGGCCGATAGCAAAGGGTTGTATAAATGAATACCCAAACGCGTACCATCAACACCATCCTCATAGCCGGATGTGTATGAGTCAGAACCGCTCTCATCGAAGGCTTTACGTAATGCCTTGATGTCCTCAATTAGTGCTGACTCAGAACCATCAACAATCAGCCTATATTCGTTATCAGTAGGTAAATTACCATCAGCATCTTTCAGGGCTACTAATTCTAGGCGAGGCTCTAAATAAGCACGCTTATGGTAGTTATTAACCCGGTCTGCCAATAAGCAAAGCAGTTCCAATGCTGTTTGCTGCCACAATACAAAATTATTAGTGCTGAGGTTCCACATGCTATGAGGCAATTGCACCTCATACCAATCGTTCGACAACAATAATTTTTTCAGCTTGCTGGTGTCGGCCTCAACCAATAAGTTCGCATAACCACGCTGTGTGGTGTATCGACTCAAATCCAAGTATAGACACTGCATGTCGAGAAATGACAAGCGTATTTCATCAAAGACGACGGTATTAATTTTCGCCTGTTTTGCTGCAGCCTCATTGATTGCCACACCATCGGCTTGAATTGTTTCCAGCCTCGGGTAGCGGTCCAGCAGAATCTTCCGGTTCTTTTTTGTAATATCCGGCGGCAATCCCAAATCGGCCCCATCACCACCAAAACGTACCAGAGGACCATGTCTGGGGAAGGAATATTGCTGGTTATTATCTTTCCTAACTTTAGGCCTTAGCATCTTGAGCTCTTTGCCCATATCAGTCGTGACATTGAGCTTCAGAGTAATGACTTCAGGATTATCATTTCCTGGCAGGCCTTCATCTTTCAGGAAGTCTCTGAATGTCGCCATAAAGTCAGCGCCTACACCAAAGACGTTCAAAGTTTCTAAGAGATGAATTTGCTTTGGTGCTGTAGCTGGCTCAAGGTGACTAGAACGCATCAGACTCATGCCTTTGCCTTTGAGTCGCACACCACGACCAAATAGCTGGATGATCTGTGAGCCTTCTTTCTTACCTGTATTCATCAAGCCCATGGATGAAACACGCCAGCAGTTCCAACCTTCAATGAATTTCTTGGAACCAATCAGAACATTAACAGGTGAAGCTTCACCATTCACTTCAGCAAAGATAGGGCTGTCAAACTCTGACTTACGCACCTCGACGTGTTCAAGTTTGGCCGACTCCAAGTGTTCAGCCAAACCTGGCGCATCACCCACATTTATTAAACCAAATGGTGTCTCGTTATCACCAATTTTTAGTAATAACTCACCAGAATCACCCGTAATACGATCCACCACCAAGGTGCCACCACCATTGGTACCGAAAACATGGCGCATAATTTCAGTGTAGAGGCCAGCGGCATCGAGCTTTAAATCTTTTACGAATGGAAAGCTTCCAGCAAAAATATCATTGCCATTCTCATCAACCAGACCAGCTCCTTTAGCATTGCCAAAGACCACTGACTCTATGGCTGAGATAGCATGCTCGCGCTCTGCACTGAACCAAGCCATAAACTGGAGAATCTGTGCGACATCCGAAGCACGCTCATCATAGTTTTTCTTGGTTTCCTTACTACCATCATCTTTGACTACGCTGGCTCCTACAAATACCCAAAGCGGGGATGTGAGGTTGTATGGGCGAAACTCCGTCTTACGCTCAGCATAAAGCTTACGCTGTTGGTAAAACGCTACTAAGGCCGCTGTTAAGTAATTACGGCGGTGGTCTTGGACTTTGGCTGGTAGATTAAAGATACGATAATCCTTACCGTAGCCGTCTTCATAGAAATAGCGATAGCCATAATCGAACAGGATGCTCTTAGCATAAGTTTGTTCAACTTCAGCATCCTTGGCAGCCACCACAGCCTCTTTAAAGGTGGCTGAGTACTCAAAAGTAAAGCCTCGTCCTGCCAACTTCTGACGATGAGCCAACCAACCTTTTTCTTCTTTTGCAGAACCTAAGCCACGGTGGCCCTCATCAACTAACAACAGGTTTGCATCACCAAAGCTATCTACCGCCATGGTCTTCTTGCCCTGACTCACAGCCAGCTTAGTGATTTCTGTTACAGAAAGGCGCTGAAGTGATTGACGCTCACCACTAAACAGGTCGCCAGTGTCCTGTGACAAACGCTCTGCTTTTAATCCGCTATCCGCGAATTCTTGCTCATGCTGCTCTGACAGGCGTTCATTCGGCGTGATTAGAATGATTTGACCAAAGTCGTTAGTCTTGCCTGACTGCTTGGAATAATGCCGAAACTGTCTAATATTCGTATGCATCAACAAGGTCTTACCACTCCCAGTCGCGTTTTGGAGGCAAAGTTTGTTGAGGTCTTCAAGTTCATAATGCCCAATGCCTGTCTGAAAGCCTCTGCCATTCCATAAAGAATTAAAGCAATCTACTTGCTCATTAAGACTTTCCAGTAATGCATGACGATCCTTAAAGTAAGCATCCAGGTAGATTTCCACAAACAACAGCGTCAGCCACTGGAAATATTTCCACTGCAGCGTTTCATCACGAGGCTCGTTCAGTGCCTCTGTATGCTCGACTATATTGGCATCAAAGCGTTTTAGCTGCTCTTCACTGAACTTCCAGCTAGCCTGCCACTGTCCAAGCAAAGCATGCAGATAATGATGATGTCGCGTGGCATCTAAGCCATGCGGGGCATGCTTAAGACCTTTGGTCAGTATGGTGATAGGGCGGACCTTCTTACCGCCATCCCTGAATTGTTCAAGAGGGTCAATTCCAAAACGGCTTAGCACCCACTGATTAAGAATCAATTTTTTCAAAAAATCAGACTTAGCCGTTAAGTGTCTGACTCTGGTGTTTCTTCTCTCAGCCATTAGCCCATGGCTCCATCTGTGTCTTCCCACATCCGTGCCATAAAGGTCTCTTCTAGGCTTAATAATTTCGACTTGGCCTGACCAGTCAAACTCAAACCATGTGGGCCATTGATATAAATTTTGTCGAATTCGCTGTCAGATTGATTTACGCGGTATTTTGAGAGTAAGGCCTCAAGTGCAGCCGCATCCTTTTCTGGATCATCAGTCAACTTGCGCCAAATCACCATCACTTTTTCTTTATCAGCATCGTTGCCATACTCTCGACGGACATGACCATCAACTACTCTAAACCAATACGAACCGTGGTCATCTTCTTTGAAACGTTTTACTTGAAGGCGGGTATGCTGATCCTCGGGCAGCTCTGAGTCATACTCTCTTTCGAACTCAGCATCATAAGTGCGGGGCTTATCTAAAAGTGCCACCTCGAGGCCAAGTAGCCAGTTAAAGGTTTCTATCAAGTCCACACATATAGGAACTTGTATGTCTGTTCCTGGCTTTTTCACCCGTAATGAATACTTTGTAGGATCTTGGAACTGCTCAATGTTAAGCAGACTAGCAGAGCCTCTTGTTTCAACATCGAGAAAATAATTTAAAAAGAAATCCTTTCTTAGCTGTCCATTAATACTATCCGAAAAAAAATCATCAGTATGTGCAGTTTCAGCTAATCCTAAATTATTGAGACTATCCTCATAAGACTCTAAACGTAGGTATTTGAAGCAATGGGAAATACCCTTTCTGGTTAATGGCCGGCCAGCTTTCCAGTCTTCCGAATAAATAACTTTTTTGGTTCTGGGTAAAACAACATCATCAAAGTGCTTGCCCATCTCTACTAAACAATACTTTGTCCTTTTGCCTCTTCTAGAATGGTTAATCGAAGCATGAGCCGTAGTTCCTGAACCACCAAAATAATCCAGTATAAGTGGCTCAGGTGCATCTTCTCTTGTTGCCAGAGTTATACATTTTTCAATTAGGCGAATTGACTTTGGAAAATCAAATCTTTTGTTCCCTAAAATATCGATCAATAAAGTATTACCGTAGTTGCCTGCATCATAATCGCCACTGGACCAGACTGTTTTAGGCACAGTTAATTCATGAGTCAAAAACAAGTCTAGTGTCCCATCTACTTCTAAAACGGTTACTCTACTTAAGTTTTCATGAATAGAATCAAGCCCAAAATTCCATCTCCTCTCCACGCCATCTTGATCTATTGGCCAGATTTCAATCTCGCCACTTTCTAGTTGGATGTTTCTCCCCTCGGGGTGATAATCATCATCTGGAACATCACCTACCCTGACGATTTCTTTGCCTTTCACATAAATAGGATAGAAAGATAGTCTTCTTTCAGTTCGAAGTGAGTTCTCCCCCCACCTCCGCATTTTTCTTGGTTTTTCGTTCTGTTCGGGTGTTCTTGTTATGTGTATCCCACCATCATCTTTCGTGAGAAATAAGGCATATTCATGTGTTCGGTTGAAGGCTTTAGTTATTGAGCCCTTTGGGTTATGTACTACCGTAACCCTAGAGAGTCGGTGGTCAGGGAAAGTGTCTTTCATGAGCATTGAGAGATTTACCATCTCGGTGTCATCAATCGCTACTGTTTTAACGCCCTTGTCTGTAAGAAGATCCCTTGACTCTCTCATTCTGTCCGCCATCAATGAAATCCATGAAGAGTCTTTATAAGCATTTTTGTATAGAATTGGCGTGGAGTTCGTATTGTATGGTGGATCTATATAAATATAGTCAACTGACTCCGCATAACGCTGCTTTATAAATTTCAAGGCCTGGAAGTTATCAGAGTTAATTAGGACACCTTCACATTGTTCGTCTAACCCTTCAATTTCTGCCAATAAGCAATACTTACTAGACTCATCCATTAAGCCAGTATCAACCACCATATGTGGATTATCTTTCAGAGTCTTACTGGTCTGCTCTGTCTCATCAGAAATAAAGCCAAGCCCCTTCCATTCATCCCACTGTTTTTGATTAGTAACGATTTCGTCATAAAATGATTCTGGGACTCGATCTAGGGTGATGCAGTAGTTCACTTCCGTCACAAATTTTTTCTTCAACCAGAGCTTTTTCTGGAAGTTTTCCAACTGTGCAAGGAAATCGATAATCTGCCGGGCAATAGTACGTAAGACGGTAATTTTTTTCAGTGAATGCGCAACACCACTAATATCATCACCACTCAGATCATCCAGGCGCATGATTTCGTTTTTTATATAGAAATCCAGCTCCCGGCGCAAGAAGCCGCCCAAATCTTTATGGATAAAATAATCCATAGTGTTTCGCGCGGTGTAACTGGTCAGATACTTGGCAAGTAAAGTGCGGTCTTTTTGCTTTTCAGTTGGGGCCTGAAATGCCAAGGCATCATGAAATGTCAGTAAACTCTCATCGGCTTTCAACGTCCCTAGAATGGTTGATTCTGCTTCTTGTAACCGTTTTTTCTGCCAGCCACTTTCCTGACCTGTTTTCTCTGGATCAGGTCGATATTCAAAGTTAATGACGAGTTCATGGCCGTCGGCTTTCCCCTCTGCCGAAACAAGTGGCCCTACTTCTACAGGCTTGTCTGCATGAATGATAAAAAAACGTGTCTGATTTTCTTTGACGTTGTTATGGGCACCTTCTGAAGCATCGACGAGTTGAAAGGTCACCTTAATAGGGTTGCCGGCATCATCACGCCCAAAATCAAGACCGCCCTGGCCAACTGTGCCTTGGCGTTTTCGTTCTTTTTCGGTGGCCTCTAACAGGTCAAAACTAAAATTGGAGAGGTATTCACTGGACTTGATGTAATACTGATCTTTATTTGCCCAGTGCAGATAGACTTCACGGCCATCATAAGGCACTGCATACGGTGCAGCACGAGATTCGTTTTCACCTACATGGTAACGACGTGATAGAAAATCGCCCTTGTCGTAATAACGGGAGAAGAAGCGGTACAGATGATCATATATATCAGACGGATCATCGCCATTATCACGTGCAGCATCATAAGCCTCTTTGGCAGCTTTGACCTTAGGGTTTGAATCAGGGTCATCGATACCAAACTCAACAGCTTGTGCCCGGGCTTGCTCATAACTAGCTTTCAGTTCAGCAATTTTGTCATCGCCACTGTCAGCAAAGGCCCCATCAATCTCACTTGCCAGATCATTTTGAATGAAGGCCTTAATCTGGTCGCTCTTGGCATGCATGATACGGTACAAACCAAAGTCCAGTTCCGGCTGGTTGAGCTGAAATAACTCATGCAGCAGCCCGATGAATTTTTCTTTTTTGGCGTTATTGGTACTTTCGTTAGCCATTTTATTTTCCGTCTCTTGGTTTATTTCGTTTCAGCAAGGATGGTAGCTACCTTGCGTGCACGTGCTTCAATGATGGTGATAATTTTATCGATGACTACGCACTGCCCATGCTCAGCAAAAAAGGCGTCTCTTAATGCATAGGCCTGCTCAACAATCTGCTGACTCATTTTTTGGAGTCTCGATCTAACGAGTTTGTCTTGAATCTCTATATCTTTGGCGAATTGCTGCCAACGGCGAGCAATGATCCAATCAGGTCTGTCTTCTCCTCCAATCCGCATCGCCATCTTGGCGTTTAACTCGGGGTATACTGCCGTGGACAACAGGTCATAAAACGGTGCCAGCTTAGGCCCCGTGTCCGTTAGCAGTAGGGAAATGTTTTTTGCATGCGCATCTGCATTGCCAATAAGGAAATTAAAGACAACCCAATCCAGTAATGACTGGATGTCTGCTGTTGGTTGAATGCTCCTGTCACGCAGTAGTTGGAAGCATTGCTGAAGTATCGGGCCACCCTCTTTTTCATATTTCATATCCGGCATCACAGCCAAAGCCTGACAGAAATCTTCCTGATGGAGGCGTTCGATTCTGCCACTAGCCCCATCTACCGACCGGTCATAGCGCTCGACCAAATACAGAGGCATATGTTTATGCAAGACTGTAGCAGGCGGTACGGCTAGACCAAGATGTAAAGCCAGTTGCATGCAGAAAGCTTCATTTTCTACAGAGTGTTGAATACGGGATATGGGCGGTTTAATAATATGTGTACTTGGTGCTGCACCCGAAGTAATGCTGAGTAAGCCAGATTCTTTGTTGTAATAAACAGGGAGCTTGCTCTGAGCACCAGCCAATGAGAGCCTTACGCCTTCTTCACCTGCCATCATAGGCCGCCTTGGCAGCTCGTCGATTATCGCTTTCAGTTCGTCATCATCAACTGGCTGGTATATACCATATTCGGTTGGCAGCTCTCCATCAGGCAATAACATGACTGCACCGGCACATTCACCGCCGATTTCATCCAATAAAGCATAATCATTACCCTCTGACACGCCTAGATTTAAGGCAACCAACCTGCGTTGCTCAGCTTCGGGCAGCAGATTGGCAAAAAATGGGCGGGCCACGTCATCATCAAAAATGTCCGGTTGCAGTGGCAAGGACAATGATAAAGGTATGGTATCCTCACTACGGAGCCAGCCTTTTTCATACTGAAAGGCCAGCCGACGTTTATCTGCAAGCCACAAGCGACCGACATGCTTATTGTTTAAATAAACAGCTAACCCATGAGTCATCAGCCCTTAGCCTCATTGACGTCAATACCAGAGCGCTTCCAATCACGTGGCTGAATGTAAACTTCCAGGCCCAGGCTCTTCAATACCTGTAGGGCTTTACCTAACTCAATTGTTGTTTTGCCATTTTCAAGTTCTGAAATGAATCGAACACCCACACCACACAAGGCAGCAAAATCAGCTTGAGTTGCTGACTGTGATTTACGGTGTGAACGCACTAGCCGGCCAATGTCATCAACCGACAATATTTTCCCGTACGGTAAAATATTAGTATCACTCACAGCCAGCCCCATTAAATATTCCCGAACGGGAATAATACTACTGCCAATAATTTCAAACAACCTAAATATTCCCGATCGGTAATAAAATGTACGCCGACGAGACAAAAACAATATAATACTCCCGTACGGGAATATTATATTAATTTCCATCGGATTCTGAATATGTGGTGGGTGGTACTTTTTTGGTGCATGCGTCTTTCGAGGGCCTCAATCAAATCATCACGGCGCTGCTCAATTTCATCTTCCACATCAAAAATAGCCTGCCGCTGTCGTCGTTGTTGGCGCTCCAGAGACTTTATCTCTTCCTGGAATTGTTTTTGTTCTTGTATAGTTTGGGCTGTCCTGGCCTTACGCTTGGTATCACGGATTTTTATCTTCGTGTCTTCCAGTTGTTGCTCCGCTGAATGGATCTGGTCTTCAGCCCATTGATCCAATTTGTCCCGTTCGCGCTGGAAGTACTCATTGTTCTCTTCTAATGCCCTGCTGAGTGCAGCATCAAGCTGACGACCAGCAGTCTCTGACAACGCTTGCGGAGGCTGGCCTGCCTCACCAGACACATGCCCGTGGATATTGAATAACCGCTCACAGGCCTCCTGATCTAAACGTGAGCCATCATCGGCTAAGGCCGTAAAAACCAAATGCTCTTCTCGCTGGAAACTTTCGAGTTCCAATAGGTTTAGATCCAGCCAGCCAGATCGGCTTTCTAACGTATCGAGAACCGAAACACGATGCGGATAATTCGATAGGTCGAAGGTGATTTCGGCTGCGGGAGCATCAAGCCTGCGACCGTTATCTAAGACGTACTCACCGAGAGGATGAGTTAACCGGTAGGTGTGCGCGTTATCAGGAACTTGCTCACCTTTACGAATCAGTTGATAAAGGCCAGTCGGAATTTTAGGCTGAGGCTGCTTGCTAAGGATGAACGACAGGTTGTCATCATCGAAACGCGCCATATCGGAGAGCATATGATGTGTGAGACGCCAGAAAAGCCTAGCAATACGGTCAAGCTGCTCTTCCGCTTTGTGGCGCTGAATTTTGAGCAACTCAAAGATTTGCTCATCGAAGTTTTCCAGCAACTTGGCTTCCGTTTCCTTCATTCGCTGATTGATGGCAGCTTCCAATTCGGTCTGAAGTTGAGCAAAAGCCCGCTCTATCTCATCTGGCGTACGACAGGTGTCATAGATGGCAGCAATGCGCTTCTGAAAATCGACACCGGACTCAATACTTCCTAACACTTCATCCGATGCACCAAAGAGTCCGTCAAAGAGATGAAATTTTTCGGAGAGTAATTCCAACACGCGCCTATCGGCAGCATTACGTTGGTTTAGGAAGTTAATAACAACAACGTCGAATTTCTGCCCGTAACGATGACAACGACCAATACGCTGTTCGACACGCTGTGGATTCCATGGCAAGTCGTAGTTCACCAATAGATTACAGAATTGTAGGTTCACACCTTCTGCGGCAGCCTCTGTAGCCAGTAGGATCTGCGCATCATCACGAAAGTGGTCAATTAAGGCCGTGCGTCTATCGACCGCAGGGCTTCCCGTTACCCGATCACTACCGGCATGCTGCTTCAGCCAGCGTTGATATATGCCTGTCGTATTTGCCCCGGCATTGGTACCGCTAAAGGTAACAACTTTGCCACCATAGCCATGTGTCTCGAGGTAGTTAGCAAGATAGTCTTGTGTACGTCGTGACTCGGTAAAAATCACGACTTTTTTTGGAGCCCCCATTTCTGCCATACGCTCAAAGCCGGTTTGTAGGGCTTTTAGAAGAGCGTGAGACTTTTCATCCTCTCGAATCGTATGGGCGAGTTGGATGTATTGCTCTAATTCAGCGATCTCACCACGTAAGCGAGTCAAATCAACAGGTATGGCTGGCGCTTCAACATCATCCAGTATCGTCTCATCCAGAATATCTTCATCAAGATCCTCATCATCTATTAGGTTGACAAGCCAGTTATCATCAGCCTCTTGCTCTTCCTCAAGCTTACGGAGCCTAGTGAGCATTGTTTCCAGGGTATTAATGACGGCACTTGTGGAAGAGGCAAGCAACTTCCTGATGACGAGTGAGACGAGATGACGCTGCCGATGGGGAACCCCATAGCTGTTTTCACGCTGAAGGTACGCAGAAACCAGATCATATAACCGTTGTTCATCCTGGCCTGGCGTGAAGGGTATGGTTATCGGCTTACGCTCAGTGTACTTCACATACTCAAGCACATGGCGCCGTAAGGTTCGCTTGCTAAATTCTTTTAAGCGATTCTTCAATCCATCGATGTCATTACCATTTCGCATATAAAGGCTACGGAAACTCACAGCATCACCAAAAAGCTGCTCATCAATGACGGTGGATAACCCATATAACTCCATTAAGGAGTTTTGTAGTGGTGTGGCCGTTAACAGTAGTTTCCGTGATCCGATAAATGCTTTTTTGATGGCTTGCCCAGTCTGATGGCTATCACGATGAGCATTACGTAGCTTATGAGCTTCATCAATGACAACTAGGTCCCATGGAATGCGTTTTAGCTCATGCTCCATATTGGCTGCAAAGTTGAAAGACATGACACTGATGGTGTCTTGGTCTAAAGGGTTGTGAATACCCTCTTTGCGAAGTCTCTTGTATGTGCGGGCATCTAATACTTGTGTGGGTAAGTGGAATTTATCCGCTAACTCATTTGCCCACTGCTTCCGAAGTGCAGCAGGACAGACCACTATTAACTGACGTCGACGTTCGGCCCAGTATTGACAAAGTACCAATGCTGCTTCAATCGTTTTACCTAGGCCTACCTCATCGGCAAGCAGCACGCCTTTTGATAAGGGGTTTTGAAGAGCAAATAACGCGGCATCTATCTGATGGGGGTTGAGATCAACAGCAGCGTCGAATAGCGATTGAGAAATACGACCAACATCACCGCCTCGGCGTTGTCTCGTAAGCTCATAAGCATAGTACTTAGCGTGATAGTCCGTAATCACTTCCTGCTCCATATTTTAGATGATGAAACACACAATCTTTTGTAAGGTTTATCGAGATTAACATTGGCATGTACAAAAATCTTCTCCAGATATTCACACACGTCAAAATTAGAAAGAGTTAATTATGCAAACCTAAAGCTTAAGGCAATTAAGGGTAACTACATGTTTTTATCTATAAGATTGACGGTGAATTCTTAAAATAAATTTAAAGCCTTTTAGCTAAGTCTTCAGCTCTTAGGTGAGTGTAACGTTTCAACATTCCTAAATCTTTATGGCCAGTGATAGATGAAACTTCCATGATATTAAGTCCTTGTTCAAATAAACGACTTGTAGCTTCATGTCTCAAATCATGAAAACGTAGATCATGTATTTTTGCTCGTTTGCAACATCTATCAAAAGCTGTTGTTATCGAGTCGGCTCTTAATGAAAAAACTTTGCCTGTGATATTTCTAGGCATCGTTTTCAAAACATTTAAAGCTGTCAAAGATAAAGGCACAACTCTATTGTCACCATTCTTTGTATCTAATAATTTTACGATACGCTTTTTCTTATCTATGTTTTCCCAACGAATATTAGCAATCTCCCCTCTTCGCATAGCCGTCTCGATGGCAAGTGTAATAATGTCATAGAGTTCACCACCATATTCTTTTGCAACACTTAACAATCGCTCGATTTCACCTTGCTCAAGTCGTCTTTCTCTTCCCCTTTTTGGCTGTGGCGGAATGGTTACCTTTTCAACCGGATTGCCATGAGGTAGATACATCCCCCATTCTTTAGAAGCGATATCCAAAATACGTTTTATACAGAGCAAGTCCTTCCTTACCGTTTCATTTTTTACAGTTTTGAGCCGATTGTCCCTGAATCCAGCTAGTACATCAGGGGTTAATCTAATCGCAGTGTAAATGCCTAGATGTGTGCATATACCTCGAATCATCGACTCCATTTTAATTGCAGACTTTTTGCTAGGCAGGACTTCACGAATATAACGTTCAGCTAATTCTTGGAATGTGTAAGTTTCAGCTAGTGAACTCGATATGAATATTTTACTGTCCATTTGAGTTTCAACTTGAGTAGCCCATTTTTGAGCCAAAGATTTATTACGGAATGTTTTTGTTTGGACGGGATAGCCTTTTTTGCGCACTTTTGCCTGCCACTGTCCACCTGCCCGTTTCGTGTAACTAGCCATAACGTTAAATCATCCTTTATCACGCCAGTATCATTTTGTTAGTGTCCCAAAATTGTCCCAAATGGACATTTTCAGGATCTAAGCTTGAAACAAGAGTAATGTAACTTATTGAAAAAAGGAAGATTAAATGGCGTCCCCGGCAGGAGTCGAACCTGCGACCTTCCCCTTAGGAGGGGGACGCTCTATCCAGCTGAGCTACGGGGACAATGGTCAGGCATTATAACAGGCAGTGATAGATGGTTCGAGCTGTCTGACTTTTCAACCGGCGACTGAGCGGCGGTCAATCACGTGACAAAATAATATATCCCCCATGCAATTGCAGATACCACACCTGACACTAGATAAAGAACTAAGACAAAGACAATACCTGCGCCAGAGAAAAAGCTAGTGATAGCTCTAAAAGGGCCGGATATTTCCGATGCCAACGCGAAAGCAATGCCTTGCACTATCACTGCTCAGCCGAACGCTAATAGCGTGACAATTTTCGGAAAAAGCCATGAATCACCGGTATTCGTCATAGCGAAGTTGATTATTTCGATACAGCCAGCTAGCATTCCATACTAAAACAGCGAGCACAGAATATTGAATCGTCATCACCTATGGTCATTAATGCTAGTTATCTGCATGGTCTTCTCGACCAGTGCATCGGCATTTCTGCACATTGATGAACACAGCAATGGATTTACTCACAATGTTCATCAGCATGATATTGATGAACATCATCACGACGACCACGACTCAGAAACAGAACATGCACATCACTACAACCTCCATGTGATTGGTGATTTAGTTGAACACAAGGCAGTCTTACTCATTAAGTCTGTCAGCATGGCTAGCTGCGATGACTCATCTCAGCTAATTTCTAGAAACTCCTCTCCCCCTATTCCGCCACCCAACGCTTAATCCATCTCTACTAATTATCGTTATTACGCACTAGCGTAAGTTTCGTTATGGGAATGGATTATGAAATTATTACTAAATTATCGTGCGCGATATTTTTCGGCACTATTGATGTTGGTTGTACCAAGTCTGGCTCCTGCTATTGACCTAACAACAGCAGTGAGTAAAACACTTGCCACGAACCCTACACTGCAACTCTACCCTTACCATGTTAGAGCTCTTGAAGGGAACGAACTCCAAGCCGGGCTAAAACCCAACCCGACTTTACACATCGATCTTGAAAATGCGTTTGGTACAGGTCAAACCCGCTTTTTATCTGGTTATGAATTAACACTGTCACTGAGCCAAGTTATCGAGCTTGGTGAGAAACGTGAGCAACGGATCAGCGTTGCAAAAGGAAACATCCTTACTCTTCAACGAGAATATGAAGTCAAACGCTTGGACATCACTGCAAATGTGCTTCGTGATTACTATCAAGCTCTTCGACTTCAACATTTGCTGATTTGGAACAACCATAAAATAAAAATAGAAGAAGCAGCATTAGACGTTATTCAACGTAGAGCTAATGCAGGAGTCGTTGGTAAAGCTGACGTTATTCGTATGCAGTTACGACTAGCCAAGTCAGAAGCAAAAAAATCTGAGTTGGAATTCCAGCACTCAAATGCACTTAATATGCTGGCCTCTAACTGGTCTGGAGTCGCTGATTTTGAAAGCGTTGACGGTGATCTAAATCAAACACCATTAGCTCCAAACATCGCTTCATTACTCACTGCCGTTCAAACTACCCCAGATTACTTGTTACTTGAAGCACAAACGCGTGTCAGTGAAGCTCACTTGGCGCTGGCGCAAGCTGAAAGTCAGGCGAATATCACTGTAGGCGCAGGCATAAGACGGTTAGAAGCAAATAATGACAATGCTTTTATCTTCAACTTTTCCATGCCATTGCAATGGAATAATCAAAACCAAGGAAACATTGCATCCGCGTACTCAACACATGAAGCAAGACTTGCTCATCAGGAGCTCTTAAAAACCCAGCTTGAAGTTGTGATGAAACGCATTACCACCGCTATGGAGAATAATATTCAACAACTCGAACTCGTTGAAAGTAAGTTGCGTCCAGTGGCGAAGTCTTTACTTAATGAAGTTGAGCGAGGCTATCGACTTGGTCTCTATAACGTACTTCAGTGGGTCGATGCTCAAGATGAACTATTCAATATTGAACGTGAGCGTATCGAGGCTCAGCATGCCCTTCATCTCCAATATCTTGAATTAGAACGTCTGAGTGGGACTGATCTAGCCTCACTTTCGGCACATTAAGGAATAACTTATGAAATTGTATCTATTTATACTGGCGTTGTTTTTTTACTCACCAGTTTTTGCTGCCGGTGGTCACGGCCATGGTCATGATGACAATGCACATGAATCACCACCTGAAGGACCTCATGGAGGCAGACTGTTAGAAGGTAATGGACTGAATCTCGAAATCACTATTGTCGAGTCTGGCATTCCACCGGAGATGCGAATTTATCCATACTGGAAAAATGGTGATACGGTTGATCCAGAAGAAGTCAATCTAACAGTTAATCTTAACCGTACTGGTGGACAACAAGATCTGATTGATTTCAGTCCAGAGTCAGATTATTTACTCGGTGACGCTGAAATCGTTGAACCTCACTCTTTCGAGGTTGAAGTGAATGCGACCTTTAAAGGTGATGATTATCACTGGCACTTTGAAAGTTATGAGGGACGTGCCGAAATTCCACCTCGTTTACTTGAATTGTCTGAAGTAGAGACCGAAACTGCAGGCGCAAAAACAATTACGGTTACACACACCGTGTATGGGATCATCAGCAAAGCCGAAGATAACGTTTTCCATGTTCATGCCCCATACTCTGGCATTGTTCAAGAAGTGGATGTACAAACTGGGGACAAGGTAAAAAAAGGCCAACGTCTGCTGACGGTTCGAAATCAACAAACCTTACAAACCTATGCAGTAACCAGTCCTGCTTCTGGTGAAGTGACATTGCGTCCAGTTAAGCGTGGCGATCACACAGATATTGGGACGCTTGTAGAAGTCAGTAACTTGTCTACTGTCTGGGTTGAAATGTCGATGTTCCCTAAGGACATTGAAGTAATTGCTAAAGGTATGACTGTTATCGTTGGTGATCTGCATGGTGAACACACTGCCGAAAGTAAACTCGATTACCTCTCACCACAGATGACCGGTGGTCACATCGCAAGGGCGAGAGCCACCATTACAAACCCTGATGGAAAATGGCGTCCTGGCATGCATGTGATGGCTGACGTTATCGTGGAACAAGTTGAGGTACCACTTGCCGTCAAACGCTCGGCTTTACAGACATTTCGAGACATGCCTGTCGTATTTGGTCGATTTGGAAATGTCTTTGAAGTCAGAATGGTTCAACTAGGTCGTCAAGACAAAAACTATGTTGAAGTGACAGGTGGACTTGAGGCAGGTACGGACTACGTCACTAACAATAGCTATCTTCTCAAGGCGGAAGTCTTAAAAGATGGCGCAAGTCACGATCACTAGGAGCAGAGCATGATTGATAGCATTATCCGCTTTGCAATAAACCAGCGCTGGCTGGTGATGTTCTTGACACTAATTACTGCAGGGCTTGGAGTATATAACGCCTACAAATTACCTATTGATGCCGTGCCTGACATCACTAATAAGCAGGTACAAATCAACACCGAAGTCCCAGGTTATTCACCACTTGAGTCTGAACAGCGAGTCACTTACTTGGTTGAAACGGCTATGGCTGGCTTGCCGGAATTGAAATACACACGGTCAATTTCACGTTATGGTTTATCTCAAGTCACCGTCGTATTTGAAGATGATAAAGACATTTACCTTGCACGTCAGCAAATCAGTGAACGATTGTTATCTATACGAACTGAGTTACCTATGGGTGCGGAACCTCAGCTTGGTCCTGTCGCTAGTGGTTTGGGTGAAATATTCACCTATGCCATCAGTGCTGAAGAAGATGCTGTTAAAGAAGATGGTCAACCCTACACAGCAGAAGATCTAAGAACGATACAAGACTGGATTATCCGTCCACAGTTAGTCAAAGTACCAGGAGTGACTGAAATCAATAGTGTAGGCGGATTTGAACGTGAGTATCAGGTTGCTCCTGATCCTGCAAAATTAATCGCTTATAAGCTGACATTGGCTGATGTGGCTGACGCCCTAAAAAATAACAATCAAAATGTCGGAGCAGGTTATATCGAACATAACGGTGAGCAATGGTTAGTGCGCTCTCCGGGGCAGTTACAGACACTCGAAGATATAGAAAATGTCGTTATAACCAAACGTGATGACATGCCCATCACAATAGGTGACATTGCCGAGGTATTTCTTGGTAAACAGTTACGCACCGGTGCTGCCACTCAAAACGGAAAAGAAACGGTACTGGGTACAGCCTTCATGTTGATGGGTGAAAACAGTCGGATCGTCGCCAAAGCTGTCGCAGATAAACTGACTGCGGTTAACCGGAGCCTGCCAAGAGGTATCAAGGCAGAAGCTGTTTATACACGGACAACACTCGTCGAAGATACTATCGCAACTATTCAGAAGAACCTACTTGAAGGTGCAATTCTGGTTATCGTTGTACTGTTTGCCTTACTCGGTAATTTCCGGGCAGCTTTCATCACAGCACTCATTATCCCATTAAGCATGTTATTTGCAGTGACAGGAATGGTCAGCAACCGTGTATCGGGTAATCTGATGAGTTTAGGGGCAATAGATTTTGGTTTAATTGTCGATGGCGCTGTCATCGTTGTCGAGAATGCACTCCGTCGGCTTGGGATGGCTCAAGACAGACTGGGACGTTTACTAACATTAGAAGAACGATTAGCTGAGGTAGCTAATAGCACGCGTGAAGTATTCAACCCTGCTGTATTTGGTGTACTCATTATCATGCTTGTGTATCTGCCCTTATTTGCGCTTGGGGGTGTAGAAGCCAAGATGTTTGAACCGATGGCCTTTACTGTTGTTGCTGCACTGACGGGTGCATTGATACTTGCGATGACTTTTGTGCCCGCAGCTATTGCTATCTTTGTTAGAGGTAACATTGAGCATAAAGAAAACATCCTTATGCGCGGTGCCAGAAAGCTTTATAGTCCACTTCTTAATATGGCGATAAAAACACCAGTATTGATCACTATTACAGCTTTGTTTTTTGTCATGATAATCGCTAGTTTATCAACTCGAATGGGCACGGAATTCCTGCCGAAATTAGATGAAGGTGATGTTGCCTTGCACGCGCTGAGAATCAGTGGGACAGGACTTGAACAAGCAGTTGATATGCAGAATCAACTGGAGGCGATCATCAGAGAGTTTGACCAAGTTGAGCGTGTTTTTGCCAAAATTGGTACACCTGATATTGCCACTGATCCCATGCCACCCAGTGTAGCTGATACCTTCTTGATTCTGAAAGCACGCTCAGAATGGTCAGATCCCACACAGAGCAAAGACGACTTTTTAGCTGAACTCAGAAAAGCGGTCGAAGCGGTTCCGGGCAATAAATATGAATTTACTCAGCCCATTGAGATGCGATTCAACGAATTGATCGCCGGTGTCAGGGCAGATGTTGCTGTGAGGATATATGGGGATGATCTCGAAACACTCAATTCAGTGGGCCAGTTAGCAATAGAGCTCATTTCTGCTGTTGATGGTGCGGCTGATGTTCGAATGGAAGAAATCACAGGGCTTCCTATGCTTTCTATTGAGCCAGATCGCGTTCATCTTGCACTCTTAGGCCTCAGCGTCAATGATATGCAGCAAACCATTCAAACAGCGATTGGTGGTGAGGATGTGGGGCTCATATACGAAGGTGACAGACGATTTAGACTTGTCGTCAGACTGGCTGAAGAAAAAAGACAGAACATTGATTATCTGTCGAGATTACCTGTCGCTCTGACTAAAAGTGAAGATCCGGACCTCTCGTATGTGCCACTTGGTGAAATTGCTGAAATCAAAACGTATGTAGGGCCAAATCAAATCAACCGGGAAAGTGGTAAACGTCATGTACTTGTATCAGCAAACGTGACAGGACGAGACCTAGGTTCCTTTATCACGGATATTCAAAATACGGTCAATCAACGCTTGAACATGCCATCAGGATACTGGGTTGAATATGGTGGTACATTCGAACAACTCCAATCTGCAACTAAAAGGCTATCAATAGTAGTACCAGCTACATTAGTCCTGATTTTAGCTTTGTTGATTAGTGCATTCCGATCTATCAAGGATGCCTTACTTATTTTTACAGGCATACCTTTGGCACTGACAGGAGGATTATTAGCACTGCTATTTAGAGATATGCCTCTATCTATATCAGCCGCAGTTGGCTTTATCGCATTGTCTGGTATAGCAGTGCTTAATGGCATTGTAATGCTTTCGTTTATAAAACAGTTACGCGAAAAAGGTGAAACATTACTGATAGCGGTCAGGAATGGAGCAATGCAGCGATTACGTCCCGTCTTGATGACAGCACTAGTGGCAAGTTTAGGCTTTATACCTATGGCATTGAACACAGGGACTGGAGCAGAAGTACAGCGTCCTTTAGCAACTGTCGTAGTAGGTGGAATTATATCTTCAACACTTTTAACGCTGATTGTACTGCCTGCACTATATGTACTTTTATACCGTCGGCAGAAATCTGTGCCCAAATAAGGAAAAGACCATGTGGTACTACATCACCAAATTTGCTATCAGTGCGACTCTTATCGTAGCTATATCCGAACTCGCGAAGCGAAGTTCAATGCTGGGTGCAGTGCTGGCGTCATTACCAATAGTCTCTATTATCGCGATGATTTGGCTGTATCACGAAAGTGGGGATACAGCCAAAGTCATCGCACTGGCATCGGATATAGTCTGGCTGGTTCTGCCTTCGCTTGTGTTGTTTATCGCCCTGCCGATCTTACTGAAGCACGAATTCAGCTTTTATTTGAGTCTGAGTATTTCAATAGCACTGACTGTTATCGCCTATCTGCTGATGCTTGGCACAATACATCTGATCCGAGGTTAGTTTCCCGCTTGGGTTAATTAGCAGCTCTTGACTGGATGCTCCCCCGTAATCGGCGGCTGAGCGGCGAATCGAATAATGAAGGTTTGGCTCAGAACCAGAATTTCAACCCATAACACTACTAACTAAGTACGTCGTATATCCAACATAAGCCACTATTAGTATCGAACCTTCGATTCGATTAATTCTGCCATTACCACGTAAGCGAAAGCCGAATACAAAGAGTAAAACGGTTAGCATTAGCATCACTAACATGTCTCTGCTCAACACTTCTTGTGGCACTTGCAATGGAGCAATCGTCCCAGCAATACCCACAACAACCAACGTGTTAAACAGGTTAGAACCAAGAATGTTGCCAAGTGCGAGGTCGTGCTCTCCTTTGCGTGCAGCAATAACAGACGATGCTAGCTCTGGTAATGAGGTACCCACGGCAACCACTGTCAGGCCAATAATCAAATCACTGACGCCAAATTGGTGTGCGATTTCAACAGCGCCCCAGACAAGTATGCGAGAGCTTATGATGAGCAATATCAGTCCTATCAGCAACCACATTAACGCATTACGTATCGGCATAGTGCGTATGTCGAGTTCTGCTTTTGTCTCCATCGCAATGGCGTCTGATTTGCTGATTAAGCCTTGAACAATCGTCCACCCCATCAGCATTGCAAAGACTGCTAGCAAAACCATTGCGTCAATCAACGACAGTTCGCCGTCAATCAGCTGCCAACCGGCCAGTAATGTAATAAGGAGAAGAATTGGCAACTCTTTTCGTAAAACCGTTGAATGAAATACGATCGGACTGATTAGCGCCGTTATCCCCAAAATGAGAGCGATATTGGTAATGTTTGAACCGTAAGCGTTACCCAAGGCGATTCCAGGATTACCCTCTATAGCCGCAAATGCAGACACCACCATTTCTGGTGCTGAAGTACCGAAACCAACGATGACCATCCCGATAAGCAGTGGTGATAATCCAAAATACTTGGCAGTAGAAGCCGCACCTTCAACAAACCTGTCGGCACTCCACACTAGCAAGGCTAGACCAATCACAATTGCAGCAAAAGGATAAAGCATAGTAGATAACTCATCTATTGAATAAAGGCACTCAAATAAGCCGAACCTGAAGTTATACATTGAACTTGAGACACATATTCTGATTAATTTTCATGCAATATGGAATGAAAATTTATGACCCTTGGCTTTCTACCTCGGCTTGCTAAACTGGCTTAAAACAAGCCACAGAGCCGTTATATGGACTACAAACACAAGCTAACACCTGCCCTCGCTACCAAGCTAAGCCAACAACAAACCGACAAGCATTTTGAAGTCACAGACACCATTATTGCCGGTTTCAAATTGAAGCGCTACATCTCCGGCACAATGACGTTTAGCCTGATGTACACCGCCCCAGATGGCCGTCGTTTGCGTTATACGATGGGTAATTACCCTGCTCTATCCGTTCCAGCCGCTCGTAAGCTTGCAGAGCAACTATACGCTCAAGTGAAACTCGGTCGAGACATCCAGCGTGAAAAGCAAGCCGCACGAGAAGTGAAACCCGTGCCGAAGCTCGGTGATTTTATCTACAACACGTACCTACCTTGGTTCACTACCCACCACAAAGCCCCAAAAGCGAAACTGCCGTTCAATCAGTTCAAACATCTTTTTGGCAAACAACTAGACAAAGTGACTGCATGGGACATAGAAAGCTGGCGTTCAAAGCGCCATAAAGAAGGTCTAAGTACTTCAACTTCTAATCGTTACATTGGTACACTCAAAGCTATGTTCAATCGGGCTGTTGAGTGGGAAGTGATTGAACAAAACCCACTCAACAAAGTCAAAAAACAGAAGTCTGACAGCCGCGCTATCATCCGTTATCTATCCGTTGATGAAGAACAGCGTCTGAGAGCCACCCTGCGATCCCGTGATCGTCGTTTGGCCGAATCTAACCCATTCTATGCTGGTGGTCGTTTCACACGCTTAGAAGCGATCCTAGGCGGTTTCCCCGATCACGTTCATCCTATGGTGTTATTGCTGATAAATACCGGTATGCGTCGAGGCGAAATGTTCAACCTTCGCTGGCAAGATGTCGACTTCGTGAACAAACGAATTACTGTAGTTGGCAACACGTCTAAAACGGGTCAAACACGTTACATACCTCTAAACAAAGAAGCATTTCGCGTTTTAGATGTTTGGCACAAACAAACCAAACGGTCATCCGGTTATGTATTCGTCGGCAAAAACGGTGAACGCTTCACTAACATCGACAAAGCATGGAAGGTGCTTCTCCGTGATGCTCAAATCCAAGACTTTCGTCTCCACGATTTACGTCACCACTTTGCAAGCCGGCTTGTATCAGCTGGCATCGATTTGAATAGCGTCCGTGAGCTGCTGGGTCACACCGACATTAAAATGACTCTCCGGTATGCTCACCTTGCTCCCGCCCATCTATCAGAGGCCGTTGCAGTACTCAATCAATAACGCAACTGTAGGTTAGAAGCCCGCAAGTGCCGAGTCATATTCCGCATCCTAACGGTTCTCTCCCGCAACAACAAACCTAGAAAAAAAGAAGTAATAAGAAAGTGAGCGGCTGAGGCCGCAGGCCTGCCGCTCTAAAAGTAATTCTTTCTTTGCTTTTTAGCTTTTTAATTTTTTTCTATATTAAGATTCAAATAAAACAATTATCATTTTAATTATCAACGAATTAAAAACCCTTAACCATGTATTTAAACATGATTAAATGCATGTTGCCGACCATGATGAATTGGGGAGCTAACTATGTACGTACTTGCTTCCAACCTCGCTTAAAGCAGCATTGATTGATTTTTGTATTCGTTGACAATTTGATGGTTTTAACCTTTCTCCGGTCATCATCTCATAATTATCAATAATCATATTCAAAGAACTGCCGGGTATTAGATTCGAAGCTATCCACAAGTCTTCTCGTCTCTGGAGATTATCAGTCATTCTTTTGCCTCTCCTCCTATTACGTCTAGCAGCGGTGAGTAAATCAAGTCGAACTTGCAGTGACTTTTCAATTAGTCCTTTAATAAAAGCTTCTGTTTTTTTAGTTCTCAGCATGAACAACTCTTTTTGCATATCTGGTGTCAACATCAGGTATCTAACTTTCTTTTCAGGTGTCATTGACATTCCAGCAATCAATGTTGCTTTTTTTGTATCAAATTTTTCGGTTGAGAAAATACCTTCAAAAACACCATTCCAAGATGTATCGACTCTATGCTCTCGATAACGCCTATGAAGCCATTCCAAGTCAAAGATCTGAGTATCTTGAAGATATGATGTTTGAGCGGGAGTGACAGTCTTCTTATTTCTCCAGTAGTGGCTATCTCTTATCATTCCTCTCCACCTTGGCGCGACACCTAGGCATGAAAGCCGATAATTAATCATGAAAAACTCTTTTCGTTCTGATTCACCGTAATTAGTAGATGATATTTTCTCTAAGCGTCTTCTACAGCAATCGACATCCCATTCATTAATACTGGCAATAGCTCCAGCCTCTGTCGTTTCACTATTCAGCGCTGGTTGAAAGAGTTTTGCCATGTAATCTTGGACGTCATAATTGATCAATCCATAGGCGTTATCATATGAATCATCTTTCGTATCATCAGTACTCTCTTTTGTTTCTGGCAGAGTTTCAGCGGATTTTGAGGTAATCGCCGTTGTTTCATCTAAAACGCTTTCATCTCTGTTATCAGGGTGTGTCGCTTTAGTGAATTTCTGCTTAGAAGCTAACTGTGCTTGCAGCTTGTAAATAGGTACATTCTTTGGGAGCCCGAAATTGCTTGGATCAGCCAACGCCTCATCAAACTCTATTGCAGTTAAATATTTGGGACTGAGCGAGCTAATTGTTTCATTAACCATTTTTCCAATGGCTTCCATCTCTTTACTTCTAAATTCTAAAATATGAGGATGAATATCCAACTCTTTGCTGCGTGTTTCTTGATAATTTTTTGTCAGGTAAGCCACAATCTGCTTTTTGTCAAAAACTTGATTATCAAAACTAAATACTTCGTATTTACATGATGTCCAATCACATTCATTGCTTTGTTTCATTTCCATACCTATCTCCTAAATGTAATAGAAGTATCATTACTTCCCTATGATTATAGTGAGATGACTTAATTAAAAAGACGCGACCGGCACAAGTTGCCCGCACAGATTTGTTCACAACACGAATAAGAAATCATAAATATCAACAACTTAATTTTTTTAGCATGTTTGAATTTTTTTTTAAATTTTTTTTAAATCTTCAATCAGAATTCTGAAATCAATAGAAAATGACTGTATTTCATTAAAGAAAGTAAAAGTCCTAGAAATAATGTAAATAGCTGAAGACCATACCTTCAATAAAAACCGCCTCCCAAAAAAACAGCCTTATAGAGGAGAGTTTTTCAACTGTACTTCGGTCAGTATGACATTCCGACAGTTCATGAAAGCGTTAGCAGAACTGACTTTAAGACAGTTCGCATATCCCCCACTTGAACTGACTTTTCACCTACATCAAGGAAAACCTTCGTTTTGACATCAACGTGAGGTCAACGTGAGATCAATAGGAAATGCAGTTTTTAATGTACCCGTATATCTTTACATCAATCATGAACAAAGCGTGCGTTTCCAACAGCAAATCAGTCATTGCTGACGTGAATGGTTATTTAAAATCGCAGTTTTACTATCGATAAGCGGCTCACTGCTAGTCAAGCTCACGTTAGTTCAGCTATCCTGACGTGCTTAGAGCAACACCATCAGGGACAATAATTTGGAAAATTTCAGTACCAGCGTCAGCTTCATTTGGTCAATTGCCGACATCTTACGGGGTAACTTCAAACAATCGGAATACGGCCGCGTTATTCTACCCTTCACGGTTCTGCGTCGCCTTGACTGTGTACTCGAGGCCACCAAAGACGATGTACTAGCCAAACAAGCGTCTTTGCCTGAGAACATCGACCATACGATGAGCGAGACCATGCTGAACATGGCAGCGAAGCAAAACTTCCACAACACCAGTTCGTACACCTTCCAGAAGCTGCTGGACGACCCTGATAACATTGCCGCCAATCTAAATCTATTCATCAACAGTTTCAGTGACGATGCTCGCGAAATATTCATTGACCGCTTCAAGCTGCCAGAACAAATCAC
Source organism: Methylophaga thalassica (assembly GCF_030159795.1). Taxonomy (NCBI): domain Bacteria; kingdom Pseudomonadati; phylum Pseudomonadota; class Gammaproteobacteria; order Thiotrichales; family Piscirickettsiaceae; genus Methylophaga; species Methylophaga thalassica. Next base: position 598,226 of record NZ_BSND01000005.1, read on the forward strand.
ACGGCTCGACAAGGACAACCTGCTCTACCTTGTCGTGAGTAAGTTTGCACAAGCAGACCTGCACCCTGAAGCCGTCAGCAACCTGCAAATGGGTTACATGTTCGAAGAACTCATTCGTCGTTTCTCTGAGCAAAGCAACGAGACTGCCGGTGAGCACTTCACACCCCGTGAGGTTATTCGCTTGATGGTCGACCTGCTCTTCTACGAGGACGCTGACGTACTGTCCAAGCGGGGCGTGATTCGCAAGCTGTATGACCCTGCCTGCGGAACTGGCGGCATGCTCAGCATCGCCGAAGAGTATCTGCGTGAACTGAACCCAGACGCCCACCTTGAAGTGTATGGTCAGGAGCTCAATGACGAGTCCTACGGCATCTGTAAGTCGGACATGATCATCAAAGGCCAGAACGCCAAGAACATTCATCCCGGCAACAGTTTCAGTCAGGACGGCCTGGAAGACGAACAGTTCGACTACATGCTGTCCAATCCGCCCTTCGGTGTGGAGTGGAAGAAGGTCGAGAAAGCCATCAAGGAAGAGGCCAACACACTCGGATACAACGGTCGCTTCGGTGCGGGTCTGCCGCGTGTCAGCGATGGTTCGCTGCTGTTTGTGCAACACATGATTAGCAAGTTCAACCGCAATGGTGACCCGTCCCGGCTGGCTGTTGTTCTCAACGGCTCTCCGCTGTTCACTGGCAGTGCTGGTAGTGGCGAGTCAGAAATCCGTCGCTGGATCATCGAAAACGACTGGCTGGAAGCGATTGTGGCGCTTCCTACCGACATGTTCTACAACACCGGCATTGCTACCTACATCTGGATCATCACCAACCAAAAGAAGCCGCAGCGCAAAGGCAAGGTGCAGCTAATCAACGCCACCGAGTTCCACAGCCCCATGCGTAAGAGCCTCGGTAGCAAACGTAAACAGGTTGCACCAGAACAAATCAAAACCATCGCTGAGCTATTTGGCAACTTCGAAGAAAATGAGCAAAGCAAAATCTTTGACAACAGCGACTTTGGCTATCAACGCATTACCGTCGAACGCCCTCTCAAACTTAACTTCAAAGTCGATGACGAGCGACTCGAACATCTGCGGGATAGCAAAGCATTCTCCAAGCTTGAAGAGCCAGAGCAAATAATGATCACCAAAGCGCTTGAGACGCTTTCTGAGCGTGGTTTATACGTTAGTCGCGACACATTCAGCAAGGACATGGAAAAAGCGCTCAAACAGGCGCAGGTTAAGGCAGGCGCACCTCTTAAGAAAGCCATACTGTCCGCCTTGAGCGAACGTGATGAAAATGCCGAAGTTTGTACCGACAGCAAGGGCAACCCAGAGCCCGACAGCGAACTTCGAGACTATGAGAACGTGCCGCTGAAAGAAGACATTGATAGCTACTTCCAGCGCGAGGTCATTCCGCATGTGCCGGAAGCGTGGATTGATCACGACAAGACCAAGGTCGGTTACGAGATTCCATTCAACCGCCATTTCTACAAGTACGTGCCACCTCGTCCATTGGAAGATATTGATGCGGAGTTAGATGAGGTTACCGCCGAGATTCTAGAGCTGCTGCAAGAGGTACATGTGTGAAGTACGCAAAGTACCCCTCCTACAAAATACCTAATGTCGAGTGGCTGGATACCCAGCCGGAGCAATGGTCAGACGGTTCACTCAGGTGGTTCGCAAAAATTTATGCGGGCGGGACACCATCAAAAACGAACGAGGCTTACTGGCAAAATGGCACCATCCCATGGTTGAACTCTGGCTCAGTTAACCAATCATT